>DASXTZ010000025.1:0-7818 GCA_036505135.1 Ignavibacteria bacterium | reverse complement strand
AACTTATAAAAATACACACCGCTGGAAAAATTGCTCCCATCCCAGTCAACCTCATATGTTCCCGGTTTTAATTGTTCATCTACAAGGGTTGTTATTTCCCGGCCAAGGATATCATAAATTATTAACTTTGTTAAAGACTGCTTCGGTACGTCAAATTTTATTTTAGTTTGCGGATTGAAGGGGTTGGGGTAGTTTTGGAAAAGGAAAAAATTATCCGGAATTCCCATTCCAATTGAATGAAGTCCTGTAACCGTTTGCCTAATCCAATTTACTCCACCATTAGTCGTGTGTAAAATTGTACCATATTTTCCAACTACTGTTCCAGTACTTCCATTAATAAAGTGAACATCATTGAGTTGGTTTGTTGTACCGCTTGTTTGAATGAACCAGTTAACTCCACTATTAGTCGTGCGTAGAATCGTACCACCCCATCCCACAACTGTTCCGTTATTTGCATTGATAAAGAAAACGCAATTGAGCGGATACCCAGTTCCCGATGTTTGCTGATTCCAGTTTATACCGCCATTAGTAGTGCGAAGCATTAGGCCAATAGCTCCTACAATTGTTCCAGTGTTGGCATCAATGAAGGAAACTGAACTAAGAGCTAATGTTGTACCGCTTGTTTGCATAAACCAATTTGTGCCACCGTTTGTAGTGCGAATAATTATGCCTAAACCTCCTACCGCCGTTCCGGTATTCGCATTGATGAAAGAAACGCTGTAGAACCAATCATTTGTAACGCTGGTTTGAACAAACCAATTTACGCCACCATTAGTAGTGCGAAGGATTGTGCCAGAGGCACCTACCGCTGTTCCAGTGTTACCATCCGTAAACGAAAGATCGTTGATATCATTCTGAGTCCCGCTCGTTTGCTGATTCCAGTTTACACCCCCGTTAGTAGTGCGAAGAATAACGCCAGAAGATCCCACCGTTATGCCGGTATTGGCATTAGTGAAATGAATACTGAACAGCCAAGCATTTGTTCCACTTATTTGTTGATTCCAATTTAAGCCTCCATTAGTGGTGCGGACAATTATCCCAACCTCCCCCACTGCCGTACCGTTATTGGAATCCATAATAGAAACGGCAAAAAGTTGATTTTGTTGTCCAAAACTAAAATTAATAATGAAAATTAAGGATAGGATGAAGGTAATGAATTTTTTACTCATGGCTAATAGGGTTTAATTGTGAAAAAATTCCTTACGTACAAATATAATACAACATTTCAGGAGTGAGCAATGAAATAATTCATAATGGCTAAAATTAACCTGATTTTAATATTTATTTTCTTAAAACACCTAAATCACCCACTCAACCTCTCAACACACTCACCACTCAACACACTTATAACGGTATATTTCCGTGTTTCTTTTTTGGGTTGCTGTCATGCTTGTTTGCAAGAATCTTTAAAGCATTAATAAGTTTTGTTCTTGTTTCAGCAGGCTGGATAATATCATCAATATATCCTCTTGCGGCAGCAATGTAGGGATTTGAAAATTTCTTCCTGTACTCCTCAACCTTTTCATCAAGCGCCTTTTTCGGGTCTTGGGCGTTTTTAATTTCATCCTTAAAAATAATTTCAGCGGCGCCGTGAGCGCCCATTACTGCAATTTCAGCAGTTGGCCATGCGAAGTTAAAATCAGCGCGGATATGTTTTGAGTTCATAACGTCATATGCCCCGCCGTATGCTTTTCTGGTTATCACAGTTATTTTTGGCACCGTTGCCTCTGCAAATGCGTATAATAATTTTGCGCCCTGCTTGATAATGCCGCGCCACTCCTGGTAAGTGCCGGGCATAAAGCCGGGAACGTCCTCAAACACAATAAGCGGAATATTAAACGCATCACAGAACCTTACGAACCTTGCACCTTTAACAGAGGAATCGATATCAAGCACACCTGCCATTTTAGAAGGCTGATTTGCCACTACTCCAACAGGCATTCCGTCAAGCCTTGCAAACCCCGTAATTAAGTTCGGAGCAAAAAGCTCATGCACTTCGAAAAATCCTGAATCATCCCCCTCTTTATCAACTACCAATCTAATTATATTTTTCATATCATAAGGCTTGGTGTTGTCTTCGGGTATAAAAGTATTCAGAGATGGTTCTGTTCTTCCGGGCTTATCCGAACTTTTTTTAACCGGCGGCTTTTCTTTCCAGCTTGAAGGCATGAACGAGACAAGCCTGCGGATATACTGCAAACATTGCTTTTCGTCTTCACACGCAAAATGCGCAACTCCTGATTTTACTGCATGTGTTAATGCGCCTCCAAGGTCTTCAAATGTGACTTGTTCATGCGTAACTGTTTTAACAACGTTAGGGCCGGTAACAAACATATGGCTTGTGTTTTTTACCATTAGAATAAAATCTGTAATAGCCGGTGAATACACCGCTCCGCCGGCACATGGCCCCATTACAGCGGATATTTGGGGAATAACACCAGATACTAAAGTGTTCCTTAAGAAAATATCAGCATAACCGCCGAGTGAAACCACACCTTCCTGTATCCTTGCGCCGCCTGAATCATTTAATCCTATTATAGGAGCGCCAACTTTTAATGCCATATCCATTACCTTGCAGATTTTTTCTGCATGTGCTTCTGATAGCGAGCCGCCGAAAACTGTAAAATCCTGGCTGAACACAAACACCAGCCTGCCGTCTATTTTCCCGCTGCCCGTAATAACACCATCACCTAAAAATTTCTGGTTTTCCAGTCCAAACTCATGTGAACGGTGCTCAACAAATGCATCTATTTCTTCAAACGTACCGGGATCTAATAATAGATATAATCTTTCACGGGCGAGAAGCTTTCCCTTACTGTGCTGAGCCTGTATCCTTTTTTCACCGCCGCCAAGCTTAGCATTTGCTTTCATTTCGAGTAATTTTTGCAGGGTCTCGTTGATTTTCTCTTTAGCCATAGTTTTTCTGTCATTCCTGCGCAGGCAGGAATCTATTTATTCTAAATTTTTTATTTAAATACAACCTTAAAAGTAAAGTAACATAAATTTCCGTCACAAAAATAACTATTAATCATATGAATATGTATGGTAAAGGTTTAATGGATAATTTAATTACTAGATTCCCGCTTTCGCGGGAATGACATCCTGTTCCTGCCTCAATTGTCCGCATCCCGCGTTAATATCTATGCCGCGGCGGATTCGCAGTGTGTTTGGTATTCCTGCTTTATCAATGACCTCACGAAATTCTTTAATTCGTCTTTGCTTTGATTCATGCCCTTCATATCCACGGGTTGGGTTAAGCGGTATCAGATTAACATGGCATAACATACCTTTAATAAGCTTTACAAGCTCTTTTGCCTGCTGCGGCGTATCATTTACTTCATCTATCAATGCCCATTCAAAGCTTAAACGCCGGTTGGTTTTCCTTGTGTAATAATAACAGGATTGTATCAATTCTTTTATCGGATATTTTTTATTGATAGGCAGCATTGTATTTCTAAGCTCATCGGTTGCCGCGTGTAGCGACACCGCTAGGTTAACCTGCCGGTTCTCATCTGCAAACTGTCTTATCATTGGAACAAGTCCAACCGTGCTGATGGTTATTCTTCGCGCACCAAAATTAAATCCGTTCGGGTCCGTTATTATGTCAACTGCTTTCATTACCTGTTTATAGTTGGCAAACGGCTCACCCATTCCCATAAACACAAGGTTTGTAAGATGGTCATTTTTCTTTTTTAATTCTTTTTCAAAGAATATGACCTGCTCAACAATCTCACCGGCTGAAATATTTCTTTGCAGTCCGCCCTGTCCTGTTGCACAAAATGTACACCCAAGCCCGCACCCTGCCTGTGTAGAAATGCAGGCCGTTCGCCTGGTATCATATCCCATCAAAACACTTTCTACCTGGCATTTATCAGGAAGATTGAATAGTATTTTTCTTGTCCAACCATCGGTAGAAAGTAAGTCAATTTGCGAAGTTAAACGGGAAAATTCTATTTCATGTTTTAATAATTCACGAAGTTTTTTCGGGAGGTCGCTCATTTCATCAAACGAGCCGGAACATTTTACATAAAGCCATTCATAAATTTGCTTAGCGCGAAATTTGGGTTCACCGCGGCTTATTATAAATTCTTCAAGCTCCTTTAAAGTGAAATCGAAAAGAAAAGGTATAGAATGAGTTTGCTTCGTCACTTGTTAATCATATAAAGTCGATTTGCCAAGAGCTGATTCTATCAAATCAACTGCAAGCTCGGCCGTTTCGTTCTTATAATCAAGAATTGGGTTTACTTCAAGCACTTCAAGCGAATTTATACTGCCGGAGTCATGTATCATCTCCATAATCAGCTGTGCTTCCCTGTACGTTAACCCGCCTTCAACGGGAGTTCCAACTCCGCCTGCATATTCAGGGTCAATTCCGTCCATGTCGAAACTAATATGAATATAGTCGACTTCATTTTTAAAATCATTCATTACTCTTGTAATAATCCTTGGAATCCCCTGCTTATCAATGTCGCTCATGGTGTAAACCTGCATCCCCCGGTCTCTGTAATTTTTTACCGTAATCGATTCCTGTTTATCAACATCGCGGATGCCAATCAACGCAGTGTTTTCCGGCAAAAGCTTGGGTGAAAACCCGCCAAGTGAAGTTAATTTTTTTTCACCAATTCCAAGTGAAACTGCAAGCGGCATTCCATGTATGTTACCGGATGGAGTTGTATCCGGAGTGTTCATATCTGCGTGTGCATCTATCCAAACTACACCGAGTGTTTTTTTACGCTTCCTGCAATAGCCTGCAATTCCGGCAATGCTTCCTATTGCCTGTGCATGGTCACCGCCAAGTACAAGCGGAAAATATTGCTTATTCAAAAGGCTTTCTATCCGTTTAGCAAGTATTTTTGATGAACGGACTATTTCGGGAAGATATTTAAGTTTTGGGTTTCTAATTACTTGTGTTTCCGAACCTTCGATATAAATATCACCAAAATCTTTTACCGTATATCCTAAATTTTCAAGCTTGTTTTCAAGATGTGCATAGCGCAGGGCAGAAGGCCCCATATCAACGCCCCTTCTATCTGCTCCAAGGTCCATAGGATAGCCAATAATGCCGATTTTTCGCTTTCTTTTAGGATATCTTTGTAGTTTCATAAAATTTTGAATCTGCAATATACAAATCTGTGTTCTCACATTTAAGGAAGTTTGTTGGGTATTTTGAAATTTATGGATTTATGTCGGGACGTAAGTCCCGAGAGCACATGCTTTGGTGGCGTCAGGCCTGACGCAAAAATACACCATTACCAAAGGCATAAATTTTCCATTTTAAAAAAGATAATCGTAGACTAAATTGAATTTAATATTATAAATAAATAAACATGAACAAATCAAAATTAATTAAGTATATAATTTTAACTGCTTTCTTACTATTTACTATCAAAATATTTGCCGGCTCTCTTGACCTTGAGAATCTTTGCAAATCAATTTACAATATTTATGCTTCTGAGGAAGTCCAGGCTAAAAAAGAGGTGCTTGTTTATAAAAAACTGAACGAACTGATAGGACAATCATATACCATAAAGATAACTACAACTGATTCGATTAATTATGACAGGAAAACAGATATGACAAGCGTAAAATCGGAGGAGGTTTACTGGTCAGACGCAAAGACCGGGTATTTTGGTGCATTTGTAGTTGCTACACAAGCCGGTGATAAATTGCTTATGACAACTTCCCCGGGTAAGGAAATGTCTGTAACAGGTAAGATCAGCGACATTCTTGTTACCCAATATATGAAGAACAACGTTAACCAGAAAGCTTATACATCTTTAAAAGATTTTGATGATAAAGGAACTGTAATACAGCAGGTAATTCTTAAACTGGAAATGTAACAGCCCTATTCAAGAAATCATTAAAAGGCTTCATTGTTTTGAAAACTTTAGCCGCCTGATAAACAAATTTATTCGAAAGAATTTTCACATCATCAAGTTCCTGGATAACAATAAAGCTTTTATTCTTTAAGTAATCCGCCGCCGGGTGCTCTTTTTCAAAACCTTTCGGGATTGTTTTCAGCTTATCTTCGCCCTGCCATAACTGTTTAAATTCTTTTTTAAAATCTTTTGCTCTAACAATCTTTTCAAATTCTTTATAGCTATCCGCAATAAACCTTCGAATTGCTAAAAGCTTATCCGGCGGAGGCATATAAATGCCGCCTGCGAGCATGCAGGAATCCGGTTCTACATGAAAATAATAGCCTGCAAAATTTGATTTTCTGCCTCCCTGTTGTATATCTGCAGCAAGATTGGTTTTATAGGGACTTTTATTCTTTGAAAATCTTACGTCACGGTATATTCTGAACAAGCAGGATTTTGGGTCTACGCCTGAAACCGATTCATCATATTCTGCAATTTTTTGGATAATGTCAAATACAAGCACTTCGAAATCATACCGCGCATCTTCATAAAGATGCTTGTTTGCATTAAACCAATCACGGTTATTATTTTTTTTGAGTTTTTTGAGAAAATCTAAGGTCGATTTTTTAAGCATATTACTATTTAGACAATTTCTATTTATTCTTATTCAAAAATTTAGCAATCCCTTCTTTGCAATCAGGTGTCATACGTGTAATAGCGTTAAGGCCGCAGGCATATTCAAGAGCTTTTTCAAATGACATGCCCGAAATATTGCTGAACATTTCCTTTGTAAGCTTTAATGAACTTGATGAATTTTTCTTAAGCCCATCACATAAATTATTCACCGCATTATCAAGATCAGTTGAAGATACGTATTGATTTATCAGCCCCATTCTAAATGCCTCATCCGATGTTACTATTCTGGATGTAAGCAAGAGGTCTTTTGCATGTGTTTCCGATACTCTTTTTAACAGGAATAACATTACTATTGCCGGAATAAAGCCAATTTTAACTTCAGTATATCCAAATTTTGCGGTTTCATCAGAAACAATGAAATCGCATGCCGAGGCAATTCCACAGCCGCCCGCCAGGCAATACCCGCTAACCTTTGCAATTACCGGCTTCGGCGAATCGTAAATACTGAGCAGCATATCTTTAAATTTGCGTGAGTCGTCCTGGTTCTGTATGATGTCATACCCTGAAATCTTTTGCAGGTAGTCCAGATACAGCCCCGAACAAAAATTTCCGCCCTCGCCGGTTATGGTAATAACCCTTACTTCATCATTTAATGCGAAATCACTCATCAATTTCGTTAAACCAACAATCGTCTCCTCATCTAATGAATTCATTTTTTCGGGACGGTTTAGCATTATTTCCGCTATACCGCTTTCAACTTTATATAGAATATTTTTTAAACCCATGGTAGTTTATTTTTATTCAAATATTAATGCTGCCGCTCCAAGCACACCTGCATTATTATTAATTTTTGATTTTAAGACACGAAACTTTTTTTTGATCGTTGGAAGGCTTCTTTCTTTAATCGTTTTATCGCATTCGTCAATAAAAAACTTATAAGCGTTAGAAATTCCTCCTCCAAGTATTGCAGTCCTTACATCAATAAGATTAAAAAAGTTAGTTAAGCCAACACCAAGATAAAAACCATACCGCTTAAATATATCTTTTGCTATTTTATTTTTCCTGGAAGCAAGCTTGCTCAAATCTTCAAAATCTATATTCTTCCCTAATTTTTTTATTTGTTTTTTTTCGTCCTGCAGAAAATAATTCCTGCCAATATAAGCTTCAACAGAACCGGGATTTCCGCCGAGCGAGTAATTCCCGTCATATTTTATAGACATCATTCCAAATTCACCCGCACCGTTTTGTTCGCCTCTGTATATTTTTCCATCAATTATTATTGCACCACCTATACCGGTACCCAAAGTCAGAAAAATGAAGT
>DASXTZ010000024.1:0-4338 GCA_036505135.1 Ignavibacteria bacterium | reverse complement strand
CATTTTAATTCTTTAAAAACTATCGTGATAGATATTAAAAGACAAAAATTAATTAATGCAATTATATACTTTGTGAAAAACACAAAGAATTGCAAAAAAATGAAGCTTTTCAAGCTCTTATATTTTCTGGATTTCATACATTTTAAACTTTATGGAAATACAGTAACGGGCCTGGACTACTTTGCATGGCCTATGGGACCAGTACCCAGAGAGTTATACAATGAATTTTCCAGTGATGATAACCTTGAAGACTTTAAGAATTATTTTAGAGTAGATAAAGAAACAGATCTTGAAGATCCCAAAAAATACAGCTTTAATATAATATTAAAACAAAAAACCCCGGACATGTCTGTTTTTACACCTAAAGAAAAAAAAATATTGGAAGACATAGTATTTCAGTTTAAAGATGTAACTGCTAAAGATATGTCTGAAATTACCCACCTGAAAAATATGCCATGGGATAAAACAATTAAGCAAAAGGGAGAAAATGCTCTTATTGATTACGAACTTGCAATTGATGAAGATACAAAATTACCCTTAGAGGATATCAGAGAAAGATTTAAACTGGAAAGAGCACTTACAAAACATTAATTAACTAAGCCCTTGCCGCCAATATTTCAAGCCGGAACAATTTTTTTAGACCTTAAAGCCGCAAATATCGATGGCCAAAAAGCAAAGTATTTTATAGGAATGAATGAAGCAAATGACGAAGACGACAAAGTTATTTGCTTTGTATTAAATACTGAACATCACCCGGAAAAACTTACCGAAGGATGTAATAAAAATAAAGAAAAATTTTACGTACCGCTAAAAAAGTTTAATTTTCAAACTGCGAATACCTCTATAATGCTTTATAGAACGGTTATCTATAAATTAGAAGAGATAATCAGTAGTCAGGATATTAAAATTATTGAAACAGTTGACGAAACAATGGCAAGACAAATTAAGAATTGTATTGACAAGGAAAGTATTGAACCTTTTGCATGGGAATTAATAAATGCCAGTTTTAAAATAAAGAAAAATTAAAATGGAACGCTCTGATCTTTTTTTGTTTTGTAGTTCTTGTTACAGATTAATAAAACAAATTTTTTAATTTGGTCCAGAAATTTGTTTTGCTTTTAATTTGATTTGTACTATTGTTGAATTGCTTAGATTTTTTGGAGTAATAATTCCTTTTATTCAGATATTCTCTTTCTCTTTCAGCTTTAACCTTGTTATCAGACCACTGTTCTGCCCAATAAACTTGATTGTTTTCAATCCAATAATGTGACCTGCATTTTAAAACCCAGTTACCAATTGAAGGATAAAGGGAAACCGATTCACCATCAAAAATTAGTTTCCAATCTGTAGGCGAGAGCGGTGTAACAATCCTGTTACCACAGCCGCAACAACATTTATGAACTACTATACCATACTCCGTAGAGATATACAATGTATCATCTTCAAGGATTTCCGGAATAAACTCTACAAATTTATGCTGCAATATCTTCATTAAGTAGTTGGCTTACATTTATTGAGTATACCGTGCAATGTTCTTTTTCTAAATCTTGATAAAAACCACATAACTTTTTCCACTTAATTACAGCTAATGCAGCGTTTAAAGCATTAAGTTCTGCAATCTGAATATTTGTCGAATATTCGTTATCATTATCATCCGAAAGAGGAATTCTGTTTTTTACATGATTTCTCTTACTTTCGGTGCTAGTCGTAACCCGTATAATTCCCAACAGCTGGTTTTCATTTTTTTCCAGACCTATCCCAACGTCTATAAAAGGAATTTTGTTTTTTTCCAAAATAGCAAGCAATGATTTTTTTACTTCCCCTTCGTCAAAACACGTAAATACAAAATCCATTCTTGTTAATTCTTCCACATTAGAACTATCAAGATAGCCATCATGAGAAATAATACCTCGATGCATTTTTGAATAAATCCCGTTTAAATAATCAGCTTTACTCTTACGTTTCTTCAATTCTTCAACCGAAGGAGCCCCCGGGGCTCTAAAAGCATTATGTTGTAAGAAAATATCGCCATCATAAAGATGTATTTCCTTAACACAAGTTTTTGCAACAAAATCCAGGATATATGATCCCGTTCCCCCTACTCCTATTATCGCGATTTTTAGATTTTCCAACTTCTGAGATATCGAATTAATCTCCGCCCTTCCTGAATTAGTATCGGGATAATTAAATACAGATTCTGGATCATTGGATAGTATAAAATTGAAAGTTTTTTCAGTAACCGTATCATCCAGTGACTTAGCAGGTGCAGAAATTATATCAATATATCGAGTTACCTTTTCATAGTAGTCAGAATATCCGCCCGCTGGCTTATTTGAGAATGAATGATTAATTACTATCTTGTTCCCTAGGTCCTTCCTACTATTGTCATGTTGTATTGCTTCTATAACTGACCCATCCTTCTGACAGGGATTATCACCTTTGAAATGAATTACGTGTGTTTCAGGCCTTACGGTTACATTGCCAGCCAAATTAAGTGTGGAAACAAGAATACCGTATTTAACTTCTTTATTTTTATTAACATACGGAACATGGTGTACCAATAAGAAACCTCCTATTATTTCTATTTCGAGGCCCTCATCCCATAATCTTTTTAAATCCGTACTATGATTTATTACTGAATGTAACATTAAATATCATTCCCTCCTTAACTTTTACTGAATCTCCTTTATCTAATATTCCTTCCGGTTTATTTCCGTGACCTCTTTTATATGTAACTGTGTAAACAATATTTGGATCAGGTGAAATTGCACCGTAGGCAAGTATTATAACTTCGTCGAAGGAAATTTCCTTTTTAGACCATGTATGTTGTGTTCCGTTTACGATGATGTTAACAATTTTGTCTTTATCATCGGCGTCGCTAATTTGCCCTGTTTCACTTTGGATATCTTTTATCTCGGGAACCATTATTACTCCTATTTAAGTTTTTCAAAAATAACATATTCAAACGCAGTTGTCAAGCATTATTTTTATAAATATATATGTAATAAGCAGTTAATCTATATATTGCTTGATAAATTTAGCATCATCGAGTGCTTAATATACTAAGCAGATACAAAACCATGCTTGATTATTTTAGCAGTATTTATTAAATTTACAATGGAGGTTGTGCCATGAGTACACAAAAATCTTTAGGCGAAGAATTAAAAGTTGCCCGTACTATTAAACGTTTATCGTTACGTGAAGTTGAAGACGTAACCGGTATTTCGAATTCTTATTTAAGTCAGATAGAAAATGATAAGATAAAAAAGCCTTCTGTTCATATTCTGCATAAACTATCTAAATTATATGAAGTGGGGTTTGACAAGTTATTAGAGGCCGAAGGTGTTTTACTTAATGTTGAAAATGACGATAAACCTAAAACATTAGTTGGAGCTGCACTTTATTCAAAAAATGTAACACCTGAGGAAGAAAGTTTATTGAATGATTATCTAGCTTTCCTACGATTTAAAAATAAAAAGAATGGACCAAAAACCTGATTCCTTTTGTGATATAGAAAACATTGCAATAAATATATTAAAGGATAGCAGGTCGTATGGTATCTTTCCAACACCTGTAGATAAAATCCTAAATTATACTGAGCTTAAGATAAATACACAAAATGATTTAAGCTCTATTGAACCAAGTTTTATTTCGAAAGCTTTCAATGCATTTGTTTTAGCAAAAAGAAAAGTGTTAGGATTGTTGGATTATTTTAACAAAGAAATTTACATAGATTCTACTCAGAATTATAACAAAAAAAGATTTATTAAATTACATGAAACCGGTCATAAAGTAATCCCTTGGCAGCAGGAAATTATGGAATATTATGTCGATGATAAACGAACACTTGATCCAGATACAAAAGAATTATTTGAATCAGAAGCAAATTATTTCGCATCGTCAACCTTATTTCAATTAAATATTTTTGATGAAGAATCAAAAAAGTTACCCTTATCAATTGAAAGCCCTATTTTTTTAGCAAAAAAATTTGGAGCCTCTAACCACGCAAGTATAAGGAGATATGTTGAACACTCGCAAAATAGTTGTGCATTGTTGGTATTTGAAGAAATTAATCTTGATGGAAAAAACAAAATCAGAGTTAGAAATTATTTTCAATCTAAATCATTTACAAAGCAATTTGGAGAATTAATATGGCCGGAAAACATGGATAATAAATATCCGTTTATGTACTATGTTTATTTAAAAAAGAAAAAACCTGTTGATGGTGAATTCTCTTTTTTATTAAAATCTGAAGTATCAACTAAATTTCAATTCCAATATTATAATAATGGGTTCAATACATTTGTCTTTATTCGGCCAATAGGGGAATTTAATAAA
>DASXTZ010000023.1:0-1981 GCA_036505135.1 Ignavibacteria bacterium | reverse complement strand
AGTAATGCTGATGAGTATGTTTGCCTGGGTATTTAGGTTTGGTTTATTTGGTATTGGCGATCCTGGCAATGGTTTATATCTTTTGATCCTTTCTATGATTATCTATGGAATGGCCTTTGATTTTTTCAATATTTCAGGTTCTTTGTTTGTAGAGAGGGAAGCGCCTTCAAATATCAGGGCAAGTGCACAAGGGTTATTCATGTTTATGACAAATGGGATTGGTGCTATGATCGGAGGATATTGTAGCGGGTTGGTGGTAGACGGGTTCACTAAAATAGATCCTATAACTAAAGCAATTATTTCAAGGGATTGGCAAAGCATTTGGTTCAGCTTTGCAGGGTATGCCCTTGTTTTAGGAATCATTTTCCCTATCGTTTTCAAATACAGACATATTCCAACAAAAAGAGAAATTGACAAAGCCGAAGCGATTGAAATGACGCCACACTAAATAGCCGTGATGAAAGAATCACTAATTAGCTGTTTTATTTTTTCTTCTTAGTATCCTTAACCCAGCCGTTTGATTTAAAAACGGCCCAAACGGCCATTGAATGTCCATGTCCCACGTCAAAATTATCCTTTAGCCAATTAACAAGTTCGGTTGCTTTCATATCAGGTTTAAGCAATTTTTCTTTTTCTAATTGTTTTTTGAAATCTTCTGGCGTTTTGCCTGTTTTGACTTTTATATTATCGATGTATGCCTGAAATGACATGATTAAATTGATTTAATTTTTTGTTTTTTATGAAATGAAAAATAAGATGCCAATAAAACAGCCATAATAATTATAGGCAAAAATGAATAGAAACCTAATCCATCTACAACTAAATAACTAATGCTGGCCGACAGAAATTCAATTACAAAACCAGCATAAGCCCATTCTTTTATTCTTGCCGGTACCTGTGGAAAAATAAGTATAACAACTCCAACCACCCGGAAGCCAACAAGCATTACTCCAAAATAATCGGGATAGCCCAGGTGCCTGATTCCCTCTTTTGCTAACTCTGTTTGAAATGAGAGCACAGGAATAATGCCTTCAAAAATTACGATGAGAACAGTGGATATCCAGAAAATAATATTGATTGTTTTTGAGCTCATTGTGGTTGATTTTGAGAATAAGAAAAATTGATCATCCAATTCACACCGTATTTGTCCTTGCAAATTCCGAAGTATGCGCCCCAAAAAGTTTTGTTCAAAGGCATTTCTACCTTGCCGTCATTAGAGAGGTATTTAAACAATTTATCAACCTCTTCTTCCGACTCGGCCTGTATGCACAAGCTCAACCCATTTCCTGGTTCAAATTTTTGTTCCATAGATTCGAGAAAATCGGTAGCCATAATATTGGTGCCGTTCTCTGTAGTGAGAGTAATGTGCATGATTTTTTCCCGTTCATGCGCAGGCATATTCTCACTGCCGGGTAAATCTTTGAAACGGGTAAAAGCCGTAAACTCTCCACCAAATACTGATTTATAAAAATTCATGGCCTCTTCAGTATTGCCCATGAAATTGAAATAAGCGTTGATCGTAAGCATAATGTGATAATTTAAATGTGAGGCAGCAAAGGTAATAGCTTGAAATACCGGCAAGGCTGTGTAAATACGACAATCTTTAGAAGGTATTTGCGACAAATACATCATTTACATTTGCTTCATGATAAATATCTCCATACTTACATTAAAGAATGCCGAGGTAGCTTCAATCGCCGACTGCCAATATGTTTTTACAATGGTGAATAAGTTTTTGGAAGAAAGGGATAGGGAGAGTTTATTCAATGTGCGGTTAGTAGGGCTTACGAAGGAAATTAAATTCAATAATGGTTCATTTATCATTCGGCCTGACAAATTATTGCCTGAGGCAACTGAAAACAATTTGATAATAATTCCTTCGCTTACGGGAATTATGACCGCAGCGGTTCATTTAAACAAAGAATATGCTTATTGGATTGCTGAACAATATAAAGAAGGTGCTGAGGTAGCAAGTTTAAGC
>DASXTZ010000022.1:0-3436 GCA_036505135.1 Ignavibacteria bacterium | reverse complement strand
AGTTTATTGTATTGAAATTTTTCACTCTTTATTGAAATGGCAAGGATGTAAGAATAAACCGGGTTTAAAGAATAGATTATGCCCGAATGTGATGCATAAGAGCTTTTTATACCTGTTAAAAAGAAAAATTGATTTAAAGGAATACACAACACAGCTAAAAGAAATAAGCGTGGGTAATCGCTCCGCTCAAATTTAAGATTTACTTTATATGCCTTTGCTGTAATAAAAAATAGAATTGCTGCAGTCCCGAAACGAAAAAATCCCAACGATAGCGGGGATACTTCTGCAACAGTTAGTTTTGCGAAAACAGGCGTTAAGCATGCCACAAGGATCAGAAACCCAAGCAGCAATACGTTTCTCATTATGCCTTTACTTCACCTTTATTTGTCCCCGTCATTTTTACAGACCCTTTCGTGCCATCTTCCTTCACAATTTTTTCCAAAGACTTAGCTTTAAGTTCTTTAAGCCTGGCTTTTGCTCTTGCTCTTTTTTTCCTGTGCTTATGAGTTACTTTTTTTATTTTCTTATTCATTCATTATGTAATTTTATTATTAAACGATTTTTTTTTCCAATTAGGCGTCCTTCTCATTAATCAGAAGAGGGGATTGATGTTTATGCAACTGTAATTTCTTTTTCTAAATAAACGTCCTGTATTGCATGAAGCAGTTCAACGCCTTCTTTCATTGATTTCTGAAAAGCCTTACGCCCTGAGATAAGTCCCATGCCGCCAGCTCGCTTATTTATAACAGCAGTTTTAACAGCTTCTTTCATATCGGATTCACCCTTGCCTGTAGAAGCCCCTCCCGAATTAATTAATCCGGCTCTTCCCATATAGCAGTTCGCAACCTGGTACCTGCAAAGGTCAATAGGATTATCGGATGTCAATTTCTCGTAAACAAGCTTGTGAGTTTTTCCAAATTTTAAGGCGTTGTAACCGCCGTTGTTTTCCGGTAGTTTTTGCTTAATAATATCGGCTTCAATAGTTACTCCCAAATGGTTTGCCTGTCCTGTTAAATCTGCCGAAAGATGGTAATCTTTATCACCCTTTACATTAAAAGCAGGGTTACGCAGATAGCACCAAAGAATTGTAGCCATCCCAATTTCATGTGCATATTGGAAAGCTGCTGAAATTTCCTGTATCTGCCGTGATGATTCTTCAGAACCGAAATAGATAGTTGCACCAACTGCTGCTGCGCCCAGATTAAACGACTGTTCTACGCTCCCAAATAATATCTGGTCGTGTTTGTTAGGGTATGTTAAAAATTCATTATGATTTATCTTGCAAACAAAAGGTATCTTATGTGCATATTTCCGCGAAACCGAGCCAAGTACTCCAACAGTAGTTGCAACAGCATTACAATTGCCTTCAATAGCAAGCTTTACAATGTTCTCCGGGTCAAAATACATGGGATTAGGTGCAAATGACGCACCTGCGGAATGCTCGATTCCCTGGTCAACAGGTAGTATTGAAACGTAGCCGGTTCCGGTCAGCCTGCCGGATGTAAAAATTGCCTGCATGTTTCTTAAGACCTGGGGTGAGCGGTCTGAGTCTTTCCAGATTCTGTCAACAAAATCAGGTCCGGGGAGGTGAAGGTCTTCTTTTGATATTGTTGAACACTTATGTTCTAAAAGGGCCTTATCTTCTCCAAGTATTTCTATTATTTTGTTATTCATGTATTATATCTCCAAAGCATTTTGTTCGTTTTATATTTTTTTAATTCTGCAATCAATTAAAATATTTTCTGATTTAAGTTTATATTCTTTATGATAATCCAAAAAAATCGTTTTAACAAAACCCAACCCGATATGTTTTTTATCGTTTTGTTTTACGGCACTGGTTACAAAACCGCATTCTTTGTTATTGTAAATAATTTTAGTTTCATTTGAAGTGAATTCCCGTTCTGCTTCTATTTTAACCATGTGTTTGCTTATTTTATCATATGAATCAAGTCTGGCTATAACTTCCTGCCCGATATAGCAGCCTTTTGTAAAACTTACATATTTATACAAACCGCATTCCAAAGGATTCGTTTGTTCGGTCATTTCTTTTCCATAAGCCGGAATACCCGTATCAATTCTTTTTGTTTCATATTCGTCATTGCTTACCTCATGCATGCTATATTTCTGCTTTAAATCTTCAGCAAAGATTTTTTTATCCCATAGCTGTTTATCTTCAACTGAATAGATGAACACGAATCCCCCGAATAAATCGTCATTGCGGGCAATAATGCTGTGATGATCGCCAATGTTATGAAATTGGAAATCGTTATTTTCCATATGGCTCAGGTCTGTATTGAATAAATGCTGCGCAAACTTATTGTTATTATCCCCGTAAAATAAAATAGTTGCATGTGTCCCTGCCAAATTCTCAGCTTTAAAGTCATCCATTATGGTATATTTATCAAGATGAGCTATTACATTGGTGCTATTATTAAAAGAGCATATTGAAAAAATGAAATCTCCAAAATTGTAAAGTGTTATAAGGTCAACAAATCTGCCTTTGTCGTTTGTTAAGACTGTTTTTATTCCTTTGTTTTGTTCAAGGGAGTCTACCTGATTTGTTGATAAACGATTTAATAAATCAAGCCTGTCGTTTCCTCTGAATATAAGATAATCCTGTTTAAAACGATAAAAATTAAGCATTAATCATCAAATATACCTTAAATTGAGGAGTTATTCAAAGTAATAATATAAGCCCTGAGGATTTACTTTCAGTATTATTAGCTATTCGCGATAGGGAATTCATTAAAAATATTTAACATTATATTTAGAAAGTGGATAATTTTCAATTAGATTGAAAATCATGCCATATTCATATATTTTTGCATAAAACATAACTTACAGTGTTAAAGGATTACGGTAACGATTTAAAGAGGCTGCGCGAATCTAAAGGGATTTCTATTGCTGAAATTTCTGCTGAAACCCGTATTAATATTAAATTTCTTAATTTTATTGAAAGTGGTAAATTTGATTTTCAGCCGGATACATATATTCGTTCCTTCCTGAAAGAATATGCCCGCGCGATTGGTGAGAATGAAAAAAGAATTTTAAATGATTACGATAAAGCTAAGGCAGGTTTTTATTCTCCAAGAAAGCTTGGTTCGGAAGAAGCTAAAAGACCTGTTATTCAGGAAACTGTAAAACCGGCTATAACCGAAACATTTGTTAAGAGAGAACCAAAACCGGAACCTGTTTATCAGAAAAATCTGAAAGTTGATAAGCCAGATTATTTAAGGGAAGATGAGGAATCTGAGCCAGAGTTTTCAAACAGATCTATTACCCAAAAAATTCTTCTTGTTATATTGATTGGTGCCATAACTGCGGGCATATATTTTTTGATCGATTATCTGAACAGTTCGGGCAGTAAGAAGACAGATGTCAAACCTAAGACTTTTAATGAAATGACTAGCGAATATGAAAATAAAGTTTCAGGTAA
>DASXTZ010000021.1:0-9927 GCA_036505135.1 Ignavibacteria bacterium | reverse complement strand
ATCATATACGCGGAAAAACAATTTTTTTGTTTGCCACGGGGTTATACCGTTTACAAGCTGTTCCGTATGATAATTAGGGTCGGCAGCTTTATCGAAAGCCTCATAAATAGTTATCCCGACTGCCTGGTGGTTCCCATGCTGGCGATTTGGTTTTGTTGTAATGGTATCGTGGTTAGTTATTATGACGTCGGGACGCATAACGCGAATCATGTAAACAATCCTCTGCAAAACAGAATCCTTTCCGCCCCAGAATTTGAATGTTTCTTTTGCAGTTTTAGAAAATCCAAAATCAAGAAAGCCTAAAAAATAAGGAACTGAACCCTGGATAGCCGCTGCATAATAACACTCCTGCTCTCTTATTTTGCCAAGCTCATCATTTAGCTCAGGCCCAATCTCATTTTGCCCTCCCTCACCCCTTGTATAAAAAAAAGTATATGCGTTATAACCTTTAAGCTTTGAATAATACGCCAGTGCCGCGCCGTCTTCATCATCAGGATGAGCAGCAACGCATAAAATTGTAAAGTTCGAATTTTGGGAATAAGAAGGGTTAAAAGAAAGAATTAAAAGAAATAATATTAACAGTACTCTCTTCATAAAAATTATTACTTTTAACAAATATAGGGGCAAATGTCAAATTACAAAATCCAAATTGGTTTTGTTTACTTCAGCAGCATCATTTTCTTTACTTCTGTGAATTTATCACCAACAGTTAGTTTGTAAAAATATATCCCGGTTGCAATATTGCTGCCGTTAAAATCAACTTCATAATTACCTTTGGCCTGTTTTTGGCTCACTAAAATCTTTACCTCTTTGCCATTTACATCGTATACAGTAATTTTTATATAATTTACGGAAGGTATAGAGTATCTGATCATCGTATTCGGATTAAATGGATTTGGATAGTTTTGCTGCAGCTCGAACTTTAACGGCCATGAACCGGTATTTTTTATGCCCACAATTGTTCCGAATTTAAGTACCCATAGGCCTGTTTCTTTATTAGAGCAAATTACTTTCCTTGAGGGGAACATATAAACACCCCAGGTACCCACCTGCGCGTTTCCGTCGTTCTGGGGATATGTATCATACCATGCAACCTCGACCGGGTTTTGCGGATTAGAAATATTTAAAACCCGAACACCTGCCGAACGATGGGCGACAACTGCTGTATCTCCATAGATCTCCACATTATGCACCTGCGAGGTTGTAATTCCTGTTGGTCTCCAATCAGTTACGAAAGTAATATTGCTTAAATTCTGAATATTATACACTTTTAAAGTACCTGGAGTAGGTGAAGCTGTTTCATCAGTAGTATAAATATATCTTCTGTCTCTTGTTAAAGCACAATTATGAGTTGCAAAATGGGGGCTGGTTTGAAAGAAAGTTATTGCCTGAAGGTTATCTTTATTTACAGCGTTAATTATTGTCAGCCTCCCTGTATATATATTAGCAGCATATATTGTATCGTTAACAACCCTGCAATCATGCACGTACTGGTCATTCCATGTCCCTCTCCTGACAGGAGATATGGGGTTTGTCAAATCAAGTACCGTTACGCCTCCGCCGTTAAAAACAGAATTAGCACCGTTCAAATACAAATATGAGCCTGAAACCGAAATTGTATGGGTAGTAGTGTGATTTGCCAAAAAATAATTTGTTACGTAATGAATTGAATCAGGCAAATACTGCAAATCGACTATTTCTATGCCGCTTTCCCCTGCTTCCGAGACAATATATGCATAGTGAGAATACACTGTAATTTCTCTCCAGTGATTTCCGGATTGGCCAGGTGCAGGAGTTGGGACAAATGTAATTTCATGAATGTAAGCGCTATCTGTAATATCTATAAAAGCAGTACCAAGGTGCGTTCCAAGAATGGCATATTCCCTTCCATTGGGAGCAACATATCCCCAGCATCCGGAATAAGTATCTGTTGTCATGTGCTGGTTAAGATTTGCCAATACGTACATGTTATGATTTGGCAATTGGGAATAGACAATGTTCAGTAAACACAGAACAGCTAAAATTGTATATTTTATTCTGATCTTCATTTTCAGATTTATTTACTGTTTAAATTAGGATTCTCTATTTCAGTAGCACCATTTTTTTCACATTACTGAACTTATCGCCTACAGTTAACTTATAAAAATAAACGCCGCTAGCCAAAGATGAGCCATCAAACAATTTTTCATATACACCGGGAGTGAGAGGTTCATTAACAAGGACTGCAACTTCTCTGCCGAGGATATCATAAATTCTTAATTGTACGGGTTCAATATATTGAGTCCCTACCGGCGGGATTTCAAATTTAATCTTAGTAGCTGGATTAAATGGATTTGGATAGTTTTGACCAAGAGAAAACTTATCAGCTATACCTGAAATTTGTTTTATACCTATTATTTCATAATAAGAAATTCTTGCATTGATTTCGACCTCAGCAAGTGCTGCAAGATTTTCACCGTTTATAGTGCCTGTATATGATTTTACAATTACCCTTACCTCGTCGAATTTCAACAACCCGGGAATACTAAACTGAGTTCCGTTTTGGGTGATCGGACCCGTCGAAGGAATGCGGTAAATTTCATTTGATAAATATTTAACTATTACCTCGCAATCGGTTACCTGTATATTAGTATTGTTTGAAGGATTTGGTTTAACATTATAGAGCTTTATCCACCTGATATCAAGCGGAATATCCCATTTTAAATTTACATATTCATTTGCTGTCCCATTGGCTATCCAGTTAACATGAAGCGAATCATTTCTTGCTTTCCTGTCAACAACATTCTTCCCGGGATATTGGAGCGAGTCATTTATAAACTTAAATGAGCTTTGTGTCACATTTGCGGATGTCGAAGTATTAAAAAATCCTCCTTCAGTAACGTTTTGCGGCACAAAAATTCTTGTATGTCCTGAATGACAGCCAACGCATTTAGTTCCTATTCCCTGCCTGCCGTAATTTAATCCCGATACATGCGCTATCTGCCCTTTAGAACCTTTTAATACTTTGCCTGTTGTATCTATGACCTGCTCAAACATAGAAACTTCTGCCGGCGCAAAATCAAAGCTGATTTGACCCGAATGGAAAACCTGAAGAACTGTAAGAAGTAATGCGCTGTCTTTTCCGAGGGAATCTGTCCTTTGAAAATTTAGGAAAAATTGTATTCTCGCATTTTTTGTTATCGGAGGTGCGTCCTGCATAGGTTCATCAATGGGACCGTTTGTAAACATGTTAAGGCAGTCAAACCTGAAGCCGCCGTTTTTATACCATGTTCCCGGGTCGATTGTCGGAGGAAGCTCATCGCTTACACTTGTAAATAAATCAGGCAATACCGGCGGCCGGTTCCTTGGCAAAAGTAAATCTGCGTTGAGCTCAAGCTTGCCGGGAATATCAAAATATGGTGTGAGCCCGCTGCCATTCACGTTTATTGTATATAAAGCAAAGTCAAGATTTTCAACTTGCATTGCGTATGAGAAAAGTATTCTGCCATCGGGCAGCTCAACCGGGTCAACTGCATATGGAGGCTGCATTGTACCGTACGACGGCGGATTTTGTATGTAAAACTGCATGGTATTCATGTTAACTCCTGCAATGTGACCGGGATATGAATTACCTTCGGTATACCACCTTATACCGGGACTGCCGGATGTTAATGTCATAGAAGTATATGGAACAAATGCGCCGATAACTTTCCCATCGCTAAGAACTATTGGTTTATAATTATGAAGTCCCCCGCGGAAGTTTCCTGTGCCGGCAAGCAGTTCAACCACGTCGCCATCAGGCTTTATCCGTGATGCTTCCCAAATATTTGCCATGTCATTGGTGAGCGCTAAGGCTGAATCACGGGTTAAGCCGTTTGGTGTTAAATTAGAGGGCCTATCGATATTAAGCCACCACCTTGAAAAAACAACTTTTCCTGTTATTGGATCGATGGATGGCTCTTCGGCGCCGTTGCGCTCGCTTGTTATCCTGTGAAGATTGGATGAAGTTGAATCGATTATATATAGATTAGTTGTCCGTGCACCATCTATTTGAGAAAGGCTTGGATAGCGTGTGCTTGCAAAACAAATTCTGCCATCCGGCAAATAGCATGGGTCGATATCGTCATATCTGGTGAATTTGTATGCAATGGGTCCGAACTGTGCAAGGTTCATGCTCCTGTTTGAGAAAGTTATTTTCTTAAAGCCGGAGCCGTCTGCACGGATTTCGTAGATCCGCCATGAGCTATCCCTGTGCTCAACGCCGGCAAAAACAATCTTTAATGCATCCCAGAAAACACAGGGGTCTGAAACATCGACCAGGCGTGTTCCGTTAAAGTTCATTGTGCTATCAACAAGAACTCTAACTGTGCCATTTGCTTCCCTGACCAGGAGCCTGCCTCCAACAACCTTAAATCGTGAAAACGGCCCCATGCCGGGCAGCATCCCCTGCTGAGGGTAGAAGAAGCTTCCCCCCTGCACAAGATTTCTTGATACAAAAACTATAGGATAGTTCTGGGAACATATCTCAGAAATAAACGAAGAGCCCAGTATTAAAACCAGGCTCAATATTTTTATGCGAAGCTTCAAAATAGTTTAAATTCGCAGCCTGAAAGACTGCGGCTACATTTCTATAAATTATTTATATGTTACAACAGCAGAAGTATTGCTTTTTTCTTTCTGCCATGCAAGCATAATACTGACTTCACGTTTATCTTTTGTCCACATTGCCATGCCGCCGTCATCGCTCATCATTTCTCCTTCGCCTTTTTTGAATCCGCCCTTTTCAAGCTGTTCTGCGAATGCT
The DNA here is from genome assembly GCA_036505135.1 of Ignavibacteria bacterium. Classification (GTDB taxonomy): domain Bacteria; phylum Bacteroidota; class Ignavibacteria; order Tepidaquicellales; family OLB5; genus DASXTZ01. Next base: position 5,144 of record DASXTZ010000021.1, on the reverse strand, counting down.
TTTAATATCTCTTTGGGTTTATCGGTTGATTCAAAAGTTACTACAGTTCCTTCCTGTGTGTTTAAATATCCAAGCGCTTTTGAATTGCTGGGCTGGGGCACATCTGATGGATAGTCGCCGGGCATCCCGTCTTTTATGCCAAGCTCATTTTTCCCTTCTGTTTTAGTCTCCTCGCCCGCAGTCTGGTTCTGGTTTTGCTGCTGGTTCTGGTCACCGGCTACAGTGGTTTTGTTATCGCCCCCAGTTTCCTGCTGCTTCTGGTCGGTCTTTCCACAGCCTATAAATAGTGAAAATATTAAGAAAATCGAAGAAAATAATTTAAGATAATTCAACATTTAAGAATAAATTTATTTAAAAAAATAATTTAATAATTTAAGGCACTTTAAAAAAGCCCATATTTTTAGTCAACTTTATGCAAACAATAACTTATTTAAGGAGGACCATTTTCTTAGTATCAACATAATTCTCCTCCTGAGAAGGGTTTAGATGGGGTGAATTAACAACGAGCTTATAATAGTAAATACCGCTTGGAAAATCACTCCCATTCCATTTAATTTCATAAATTCCAGGTTTTAATTCATCATTTACTAGTGTTTCAATTTTTCTTCCAAGAATATCGTATATTGACAAATTAACAAAGACTGCATTTTTAAGCATAAATTTTATTGAAGTAACAGGATTAAATGGATTAGGATAATTTTGCTCTAAATTATATTGATTTGGAATTTCATTTGATATTGGTTGAATTCCAATAAGCTGCGAATATTTAACTGTAGCAAAATCATTATTTCCTGGTCCGCGGCTCGGTCCGGTAACATAAACATTTCCATTGCTATCAGTAGCAAGCCCCGAAGCTTGGTCAAAGCTATTTCCGGTGCCATTGTAATACATAACCCATTGCTGAGCGCCAGAGTTGTTGTATTTGATAGTGCAATAATCTCTGTTGTTGGTGCTTACAGTTGCGTAGCCTGTAACATAAACATTGCCGCTGTCATCTAATTTAAGGCAGCAAGGTTGGGCATTAGTATTAGATAAATATGATGACCATTGCTGAACACCATAGCTATCGTATTTAATTGTGCGGTAACCATAGCTTGCAGCAGCTACATAAACATTTCCCGAATCATCACAACTAATCGATAACCCGGCACTTTCATAGCCAGTAAATACCACCCATTGCTGAACCCCCAGTATGTTATACTTTATTGTTACACATTCGACGTGATTGTTACGCCACACATAGCCCGTAACATAAACATTGCCTGAATCAGAAACAGAAATTGCCTGAGGATAATCTGACCCGTTACCCGGTCCATTATATCTTTGAACCCACTGGAAAACTCCCTGTGAGTTCCATTTCACGGTTGCCCAATCTGGCGCAGGAAAGTTATTAAGTCCAACCGCACCGGTTATATAAACATTGCCTGCAGTATCAGCTGCCATGTCAGCAGGATAGTCATAAGCATTATCATTCCCGCCGCTGTCGTATAGCCTTACCCAAAGACTATCTCCGGTTGTATTATATTTTATCACTAAGTAATCTGACCCTATACTATTGTTTCGCCCTCCCACATAAATATATCCTCCGGTATATACAATCCCCGCAGTTGCCGATTCATCTCCTCCGCCCTGGTATCTTCTTACCCACTGCTGAACTCCATTGGTATTGTATTTAATAGTAGCAATATCATAGTTATCCTGCGAAGGAAAACTAAAACGATTGCTTACTCCTGTTACATATACATTTCCCGAATCATCAACTGCAATACCTTGAGGTGCGTCAAAATCGTTCCCGGGCCCATTATACCTCATAACCCATTGCTGAACACCTGCTGAATTATATTTTATTGTAGCGTAATCAGGTTTTAGTCCATTTGGCGTTGAAGCATCACTTCGCCCTGTGACATAAACATTGCCTGCATTATCAAGAGCAATAGCTATTGCCTGGTCATCACTATAAAAATGATACCTTGCCACCCACTCCTGCGATACCTGGGCGTTTACAATTAATAACGGCGCTAAAGTCGCCACCAGTGAGCAATGAGTAATGAGTAATATGAGTAAAAATTTAAATTTCATCATGAATTATTTTATTTCTGCAAAAACAATATTAAAGAGAGGAGGCAGAAAAAAGTTCTCAATTAAATAAGAGAAAAGTTAACGGCTTTTTTTAAGAAATCCAAAGACATTTTAATAATTACATAATAATTATTGGTTTAAGGACTTAAAGAGGAGTACTTGGTTAATAAATTAGTAAGTACATGTTACTGGATTCCCACCTACACGGGAATGACAACTTAATTTAGTTATTACAAACAATAGCATCAAACTTTCCAGTCACCCAGCTTTTGTTATCATCATTAAAAAAAAGTGCTATCTTTCCTTTAACGGTTTTATCGGTTATGCTTTCAATCACTAAAGCGCAATTCCATGCTGCTGAGGATTTTTGTCCGCCGGTTTTAAAAAACGCCTGGTATGAGCCGGCATCATCGGGAAATTTTGATTTTATCCATTCACCCTGATTTATTGAGCCTCCTTTATTCATCAGCGTGAATCCAGTGAACTCTTCCAAAGAGCCGCAGTTCTGCGCAGGTTTAACAAGTGAAAAGTTAATTACATTATCATTAGAGCCGCGCCAACGCTCAAAATTTATATATAGAAACTGAACTTCTTTGCCGCCCAGATAGCCCTTTACCGGAAAATCAGGAATATCATCTTTGGTGATATTATCATGCCATCCGAATTCACCTTTTTTAGTATTATCTGTCTGCTTTTCATCAGTCTTTCTGGTGCAGCCTGAAGAAAGCAATAATAACAGAATTCCAATAAAAAGAAAATAGCTGCTTTTTCTCAATAAATCTACCTTTGTCATTCTGAGCGCACCGAAGTACAGCGCAGCCCGGAGCCATCGCATTAGAGCAAAGAATAATTCCAAATCATGAGATCCTTCCCCCGAGTTCTCGGGGTCAGGGGTGATAATTATTTGCAATACTTATTAAATCTTTCGTTAATTCTTCCCCAGTGCAAATTGTTCAGGAAGTTATCAATATACTTAGCTCTGCCGGGGCCATCTTTATGATAATATGCATGCTCAAAAACGTCGCATGCGATAAGCGGAATGGCGCCCCATATTGCACCATACTGATGTTCATCAACCAGGACATTTATAAGCCTGCCGGAATACAGCTTGTCACAAACAAGAAGTCCCCACCCGCTAAGCTTTGCAGCAACAGCGCAGGCTTTAAATTCGGTTTTCCATGCATCGACCGAACCGAAATTCTGTTCAATAGCCTTTTTTATATCTGCGCCTTTTGAAATATCGCCATCGCCGCCCATGTTAGCCCAATATACGTCATGTAAATATGCACCGGAATGATTCCATGTAAAACGTCTTTTAAGCTCGCCGATGTCGCTCCAGTTGCCGTTTGCCTTTGAAGCATCGGCTGAGGCAAGCTCGTTTTCGATATTGTTAAGAAATGTTACATAACCTTTGTGATGGGTGTTGTAATGCCAGTCAGTAGTTTCGGCATCAACAACATCCTTCAATAAAGATTTAGCCTCCTCGTCAGAATACGGACGGGGGTTGAACTTCCACTCATAAGCCATTTTGTTAGAACCTCCTTTAAGTTCGGGAGAGCTATCCCCCATATTATTTTTACTGCATAAAAACTTAAACCTTGAAAGAACCGTAATTGAAAAAAATCCGAAAAGTGAGTTCTTTAAGAACTTCCGCCTTCCGGATTTATAAACTTCTGCCGGTTTGTTATTCCACCTGCCTGCTGCAGGCAGGCGGCCTATACCTTTATACACCAAATGAACTACCGCAGCCGCATGTTTTCTTCGCGAGAGGGTTATTGAAAACAAATCCCTTCCCGGTCAGCCCGTCTGTATAATCAATCGTTGTTCCTGAAAGATATAAAATACTTTTCCAGTCAACAATAATTTTAATCCCTTCCCTATCCATTTTTTTATCGGTTTCTTTTATATCGGAATCAAAGCCTAAAGTATATGAGAGCCCTGAACAGCCCCCTCCTTTAACACCTACCCTTAAGCTGTAATCTTCGGGAATATTGTTTTCAGCCATGATTTTCTTAACTTCATTAATGGCTTTTTCAGTAATTGTTATTTCCTCTGTTACTTGAGGATTTTCAATTGTTGTGATTTCGCTCATCTTTTATTATTTTTTTGTGAATTACTAATTTACGCTATTTAAAGAAAAAATTCATGCCCAAATAAAGCGACCAATAGGCTATCCGCCTGTTGTGGGTCAGCCCGTTAGTTGGGCTGGACTCGTCTCTAAAAGGTATAACATGCGGATCGGTCTCATATGTTTCCTCCGTTTGCCTCCCGATGGGATTATCGAAGCTGTAGCTGTATCCGCCGTACATCCCTAATCGTTTATTAAACCTAAAATTCAGGTTTAAACCCGCAGAATAGCCAAATCTTGAGGTAACCTTTAGAAAATCAAGACCTGCTTTGTAAAATGTTTCTCCCCCAATTAAATTAAGCCTGAATAAGGCATAAACTGAGGGATAAAAACTTGATAAATGCCCTAAAGGATTAATTTCTGTTCCCAGCCCGGCTGAAAATGTTTGAATTCTAATACCTGCATCATAATCGCCTTGTCCGGGGTAAATCCCATAAACAATATTATAACCCAATGAAAACAGCCCTTTTAAGTGACCTTTTTTAGTAAAATTGTATTTAAGAAAGGTCTGGACATTATATCCAACATTAGCTGCAAGATTATCGGAAACAAGAAGCCGTTTACCATCAATATAGATAGTTAAGGTTGCTGAGTCTAAAATCAATTTATCGCCTCTTGCTTCCAGTAAAGGATTAGAATATCCAATATTAAAGCTTATTTCAAATCTGCTTTGGGAAAAAATTATACCGTAAAATAAAAAAATAAGTAAAAAAACCCGCTTTTTAAGCATGAACTCCTGGCTGCACATTCCCATGAAAATGGGAATCTATTAATTATAATACTAAAATACAGAATATTAGCTTAATAATAAAGAAATTTTAAGATTATTTCAGAAAAGAGATTTAAAAAAAAATTTTACTAAGATAATTTTAATGAATTTTAAGCAGACGGATGGGAACTTTGAAAAGCTAAAAAATAGATTCCCGCTTCCGCCTGC
>DASXTZ010000020.1:0-5358 GCA_036505135.1 Ignavibacteria bacterium | reverse complement strand
TAAAGAGTTCTGTGCATTTATCATCTTCATATAATCTCAATAAAAAAAGTTAATCCTTTATAAAGTATATTAGAAACTTAACTGTTTCTTAATAATTACCTTATATTGTTTTAATGTTCTAACACCAATTTAGTAAAGTTAATACTAATCTAACTAAAGAGGAGGCTGTTTTGAAAAAATTCCATATTTTTTTATTAGTCATATTAGGTGCGTTAACATACGCCCAGCCTAAAGATGAATTTAAGCCGGAAATAAAAGTTGGTGCAACAGTTTTTACCGGATGGGAATTCAATGTAGATAATGCGGAATTCATCTCGAAACTTGATACAAACAACCCTGATGCAAGCGTTCCCTTCGGATACCTTCCAGCAAAAAACCAGTTTGAAGTTAGCAAAAACAGCTTCTTTCTTGAAAGAGCATATATAAATGTTATGGCATCCCTAACTCCCGATTTAAGTGCAAGAGTTACGCCCGATGTATATTCTTTTACCGATGGAGCAGGGAAGACCCAATATGAAATGAGTATTAAGTTTGCATACCTTAACTATGTCCCGTTCAAAAGTGATAATGGGATGAGCCTTGGTTTCACGCTGGGATTAACGTACAATAACTGGACCACCGCAGCTGAAAAATACTGGGGTTACAGAGGTTTTGCAAAAACCTTTACCGATTATACATTCACTACTTCTGCTGTGCGAAGCGGCAGCACTGTTGCAAGAACTTTATCATCATATTTCCCGACTGCCGATCTTGGCTTCCAGATAAATTTCACAGCGCCAAAAGGAATTGCAGAACTGCAGGCTGCTGTTCTTAACGGAAATGGCAACAGAAATCTAAGCTTCGATAACAGGTTCAAAGATGTTTTCCTGACAGCATTTATTCATCCGCTGCAGCCTTCGCTGAATAAAAAAATGGAATCATTGAAAAAACAGGGCAAGGATAGGCTTAATGGAATTACAGATTTAACTTTTGGCGGGTTTGCATACATAGGAAAGATAGATAAAGGCGAAAATTATGTCCCGGGTGCAGTCCAGTATGAACGCAAGCGTTTTGGCGGAATGGCCCATCTTCGTTTGAATTTTAAAAAGGCAGGCTTTGTTAATATAGGTGGTGAGTACAGCGTTCAAAGCAATGTGGACCCGGGAACCCCTGTTACCGATAAAGTTGAAACAAGCCCAAAAGGGTTTTCAGCATACCTGGAATTTAATCCGCCTGTTGCATCAATTAATGAAAAACTTATGCTAGTCCTTAGGTATGATAGTTTTGACCCGGATATACCGGAACCTGTTACAATTTCTTCAACACCTCAATTTAACAGCTCTAATGCAAAGCAGCAACTGCTAATTGGCGGATTGGCTTTTAAGCCTAATAAATTATTAATCCTCGCAGCCAGTTATCAAAGTATTATGTATGAGGATAATTTTGTAGTAAAATATGATGGGACAATTACAAAAACTGATGGCAAGCTTATATTGCACGGCATATTGAATTTTTAAACCGCAATCTTTGTAGATGTCAGACATGCCTGACACCTACATAAGCTCAGGATGACAAATTAGTCTGCCACGGCAATTTCAACCCCATTTTCTTAAACTTTTCTTCAATCTCCTCGCGCTCACGGTTTTTCTTTAATGAGCCGTCTTCTTTTATCCAGCCGAATGATTTGGCAAGCTGAATTGCTTTTTCATTATTACCTTCGCTGACAATCTGCAGCATCTCGATCTCAAGCCTTGTAAGATGGACGGCATTAACCCTGTAATCAAGAAATGCCTCCCACGCAATAGGGCACCATTTTGCAACTATCTTGTGCCCGATTGCCTCGGCATATTTGCGAATCTCATACTGCGCATGGGCATCCATACGAAGGAATAAAAAGTGAAACAGGTTATGAAGGTCAATTTTCCAGTAAGCTTCTGTATAAGTTGAAAGGGGCAGGTCTTTTCTTGCCTGCTCGCGCGCAATGCCTTTGGCAAGCCGTTCCTCATAAACTTCGCGTGTTAAGCGCTGAAGCATAAGCTCTTTATCAGTGAACTCTTTGCCGGATTCAGGGTCGATATACCCCGCTGAGCCCTGCCGGTTTCCCATTGCCTGGAATCGCCATTCGTCTTCAGGAGTGGTTTGGGCGGAATCAATAGCTACACTGTAGCGGGTGGAGTATTCGTTCACATTTGCCATTCTGTGTCTTATCCATTGCCGCCAGCAGTCCATTGGAACGCGAACGTGAAATTTAATTTCGCACATTTCAAATGGTGTTGTGTGCAGGTGGCGCATAAGGTAACGGATAAGTCCCCGGTCTTCATGAATCATCTTTGTTCCTTTGCCGTATGATACGCGGGCCGCCTGGACGATAGATTCGTCCGAGCCCATGTAATCAACTACACGGATGAAACCGTCATCCAGCACTTTGAATGGCTGACCCAGAACATTATCAAGAGCTTCTACTTTTGGTCTTTCTAATTTTTCTAATTGCGGCTGTTCGATGATTTTTTCCATTATTTATTAATCCCGTGCAGGGAGATTCATTATTTATGAGAAATTTTTGTGAATTGAGAAGCAAGATAAACAAATTGCTTTGAAGAAAAAATGTTGAAAGAAAAGAAAAATAAGAAAAAATAAAAGAGACTGCCTTTTTCGACAGCCCCTTTTTTGTTTTGGAGAACAACCGGTTATTACCGGGTAAAGTTTCTAGGTTCCTCCGCAGAGATCATTTAATCAACATCATTTTCTTCACGTCCGCAAAACCATCAGCCTGCAATTTGTATAAATACACGCCTGAGGAAAGATAGGAAGCATTGAAATCATAAGTATAGTTTCCGGCATTTAGCTGCTGGCTTACAAGTGTTGTAACAACTTTGCCGGTTATATCGTATACTATAAGATTTACAAATGAATTATTAGGAATGCTGAACTTAATATTAGTTGTTGGATTGAACGGATTCGGATAGTTCTGCATTAAAGCGTATTCGGATGGAATACCGTTATTGTTGTTTGTTATGCCCACGGTTGATTGGCACAGCCTTGAAGCGTAAAGGCTATTGCCATTTCCGCCCGAGTATATAGCTAAGCAATCATCGCCTCCGCCGTTTTTGTAGCCTGCTATTACTTTAGTAAATAAAGTATCTACATTTGATGAGGTAATTACTGTTTTTATCGGCTGGTTCAAGGAACTTGGATTCCCTCCAATGTAATAACCAAGCGGGCCGGCAGGACTATCCTGTGTATAGCCTATTTTAAATATATTAGAGGCTCCCCTTGGTGCAATTACGTCAACGCTTCTTGCCCTGTCGGTACTGCCATCAACATATGAAAGAATCCAGTTCTGGCCACCATCTGTGGTACTTCTGCACATAACGTCCCAGTCATTTCCGCTATACTGACGAATATATGTGATCATACCGTTATAATTGTTTGCTCCACCGTTAAAAGCCATTTTTACACAATTTGTAAAATTAGTCCCGATAATAACCGAGTTGCCTGTATTTGATGCCCCAAAATCGTCGCTCCATGCCAGGTAAAAATTATTGTTCAGTTCATTGTTGAATAAAGTCAAAATCCTGTTAAAACTTGATTGAGTTCTGAAATATGCTATATCTGACCAATAATAATAAGGTGTCCCGAAGTTGCTTCCGCTCCAGAAAAAGCCGCCGGAGGGCGTAGGCTGAGTATAATCAACCGTTGGGTTTGCAACAAAAGGATTTGTTAGATGTGCATATTTTTGTTTTAGCGCGTGGCCGTTTCCGGTATATGCTGAATCTAATACACATGCAAGGTATACATAGGCATTATTGGTGTAAAAGGAATTATCACTGGTTATTCTTGGATTATAATATTTGTTTGTTGTTACTGATCCGGGCCAATTAAGGCTGTAGGAATTATATGCATTAGTTGATGTATTAATCCTGATTAGCATTGAGTTTGTCCTGTTGTTTGTTAAATCATCATATCCGGCTGTTAGGAATAGCCATACAACTGTACCGTCGTAAACAACTTCCATATCCAGCTCGCCTTTTTTAAAATCCATATTAATATTGTAGAAAAAATTCCACCAGTTTGTCCAGCTTTGACCGCCGTTATCTGAGTAAAAAAGCTTTAAAGTATCAGTTCCATTTAAGGATGCAGATGTTGTTGCCACCCATATTCTTCCGGCGTTTGGAGCCCCCTGGGGAACAGTTTGCGTTGCACTTGACCAATAGCCTCCATTATAGATTATTGTTGATGTTAAATAATCATGTTCATTATTGAACGGGGGTTTGGAATCACCCATTATTTGAACAACATTTGGATCTTCTACAAGAGAAACAGGAACTGAACCATTTATCATATCTAATTGTTTCTCAAGCATTGTTTTTCTTATAATATCATTAGATAACCTTGCTTCTTCCAGCTGCATTAACAATTTTTTTTTCTCATCTGTCATTTTTGTTTCACCAGGATTGACCGGTGTGAAAGAAGCGATATCATTCATCTGGTTTGACGTAGAGTACATAATTTTTTCTGTTGGCAATGTTTTGTTATCCTGTGCTTTAATTGCTGTGGGGATAACAAGACCCGCAGTCATAATGATGGTAACGATGATTAAGTTTTTGTTTTTCATTTTTTTCCTTTAATTTTTTAGTTAATAAATTAGTTTATAGTTTTTGTTTTTATTTTGCTTTTTTTAAAATAGGTTTGCTCCATACACCTTGTCCTCTTTTTCCCACTGCAGCAATCCTGAACTCATATATTCTGGCCGGTGTAAGCCTGGAGACCGTATATTTTGAGCTATTTACAATATCGATGTGTCTCCACACGGCCTTTTTATTTCCAGCCGGCTTCATTTGTATGATATAGCACTCGGCGCTTTCATCTGCATCCCACTGCAGCTCTATCTCTCCCTTATCGTCGCCCAGTGTGGCATATAATGATATTACCATTGCTGTTAACCTTTCATAATTATTGTTGGCGTTTTTCATTTACGATGCAAAGATATTCCTTCGGATCTGCCTCGCCAAGCAACGTTTTTTCGGGTTGTTGAATGTGATTCAGGGCTTCTGGGCTTGTTAAAACCCTTAAAAAACCAAAAATTGAGCCATTTTCTGGAAATAATTTTTTCGGAATGTTTTTGGAAATATGCTTTCGGAAATTATTTTCCCGATGTTTCCAATCGGAGTGTGTCTGAAAATGATTATTTTCCACAAATTCATGGTGTAATTGTATTCTTACAAGCATATAGTTATTTTAGCGGTCAGCTATCATGTACAAAAGCAGTCTGATCTTCATATTAAAGAAACTTGACTCAAGGGAGTTCAAAGAACTTGGCGAACTTGTGCATTCGCCTTTTTTTAATAAAAATGAGAGCACGGTAAAGCTGTTTGACTA
>DASXTZ010000019.1:0-1902 GCA_036505135.1 Ignavibacteria bacterium | reverse complement strand
TAGGCCTCAGCTAAAGAGCTCATCAGGTGCACCATTGTATCCGAACCCTTAATTGTTATATTTTTTTTGTTTTGTGAGGTCTGTTTGTCTTTTTTACCACAGGCTGCAACAGTAAATACTGATGCAATAATTAATACTAATAATGTATAAAATTTAAAGGAATTATAAGGTTTATACCTATTTTTTTTCATTTTTCACTTCCTTTCGTTTAATCTTAAATAAATCAAACTTAGCTAATAATGATTAAGCAATCATAAATATTTTATTAAGATAATGTTAAGAAATTAATATTAATTATTAAGATAATATATCCATTTGTTAGCTAAATGTTAATTCTAATTCAAAAAGTTCTTAACATTTTACAAATAACCTTTTCACAAAAGTCTAACGATAAAATATGAACTTTGCATTATACAAAGATCTAAACTAACTAAAGAAAACCAAGCAAGATGAAAAAACCAAATCTTTTTTTAATTTTATTATTTGTCCTTCTGTGCGGGACTCATGTATTTGCACAGAACGGAAAGATAGTTGGTAAGGTGTTTGATGAATCCAATGGCTCAATTTTACCAGACGCAGTTATTAAGACAGAACCCTTAAGTAAGGGCGCAGCCTCAGACCTTGATGGGAGATTTAGCGTAGAAAAATTAACACCCGGGCAATATAAAGTGACAGCAAGCTATGTGGGCTACGTCAAGCAAACCAAACGAATTGAAATTAAGGCAGGCGAAGTTTTAAATATAGATTTTGTTTTAAAGCCCGAAGGTGCTTATACCGATACCGTAACCATAGAAGCTGAAAGGGTTATTACCAATAGTGAATCAGGTCTGCTTTTAAAGCAGCAAAAATCGGAAAATATTTTTGACGGTATCAGCGAGCAGCAAATAAAAAGGGCTCCGGATGCCGCTGCGTCCGATGTTCTAAAAAGAGTGATGGGTGTTTCTATTGTAAAGGATAAATTTATTTTTGTCCGCGGAACATCGGAAAGATATAATAATACAACCTTGAACGGTGTTTTGCTTCCGAGCACTGAATCGGATAAAAAAGCATTTTCGTTCGACCTCTTCCCTTCTAACTTACTTGACAATGTTATAATATCAAAAACATTTACACCAGACCAGCCGGGGAATTTTTCAGGCGGCTTGGTTCAAATTACAACCAAAGAATTTCCCGAAAAATTCACTTTTAATTATTCAATAACAGGTTCCTATAATACCAATACCACTGGCGAAAAGTTTTATGACTATAGTGCAGGGGAAAAAAAGGTTTGGTTCCTCAATCTTGGATTGGATAACGGCTCAAGAGAGCTTCCCGCAATTATTCCTGATCTTTCTATAAAAAACAGTAACTTCACCAGAGATGAAATAAAGGATTTTAGCAGGTCATTTGGTAATAACTGGGGTCAGCTTACGGATAAAGCTCCCTTAAACAGCGGTTTTCAATTATCTGCAGGCAATGTTTTCAATTTAGGTAAAATTCCAATTGGTATTTTGGGAGCTTACTCTTATAAAAATGCCTTTTCGCAAAAAGATATTGAAACCAACGAATTTAATACTGACCATACTCAGCTCTCCGGCTACAAAGGCAGAAATTCTGAATTCTCCGTTCTTTGGGGTGGGTTATTAAACCTAAATGCCAAGTTCAATGACTTTAATAAGATTGGTTTTAAATTTACCTATACAGTTAACTCTGAAGATGAGACTGAATATTATGAAGGATTTTATGCACCCGAGGGATGGGACAGGAAAAAATATATTACACATTTTACACAGAGGACTCTCTTATCTTCACAATTATTCGGGGAACATTACTTTGAGCATATTGCAAAGCTTAACCTGAACTGGCGCGGGTCATATTCGGAATCCGATAGAAAAGAGCCGGATATGAAAACTATGACCTACC
>DASXTZ010000018.1:0-30628 GCA_036505135.1 Ignavibacteria bacterium | reverse complement strand
TAAAAGTTTCCAGTGTGATTACTTCGCCGTCCTTGTAGCTGCGCAAATTTAGCGAGCGAACATAATAAAGGGAGGAAAAAATATCCTGCACATATGAGGGCGCCTGGAACTCTCTTCGTTCATTATAATTAACAACCGTATTAACTTTGCTGCTATCGGGCAGAAAAAATGCCTCAAAATCGCGTCTGTAATTTTGTTCTCTGATGTGCTGCTCAAATTTCCATGGAAATAGTCCTCTTGAATCGATGTAAGTTTTGTAGTTATCCCTTACTTTGTAAACAAGATCAAAGCTGGAGCGCGAGTTAACGTCAAAATTAACCTCATATGTTTCCCTTCCGTTAATTATAACCGGTGAGGGAGAAATATTCATGAAAGCTTCAGCAGCTGTAATAAATCCATAGCCAATTTCATAAGTAAGCCTTTCGCTGTAAGAAAAGGCGTTGTTTTGTAATGTACGATAGTTAGAATCCTGTGAAAAGCTTATAGACGTTGATAAAAATAAGATCACTAAATAAATATATTTCATAAATAAAGTTAAGTTCTCCTGAACCCTAAAATTCCATTATTTGATATAAAATAATAAACCAATAATTTAAAATGAATTACAAATGGCTTTCATAATTATGCCTATTAGTATATCTTTGTAACTGTTTAAAGGCTTCTAAAGTTCATTTTAGTAAACTAGAACCAACTCCGGAGAGGTGGATGAGTGGCTGAAATCAACGGTTTGCTAAACCGTCATAGGGGCTTAAACCTCTATCGAGGGTTCGAATCCCTCCCTCTCCGCATAGAAGACAGCAAATAGCTGTCTTTTTATTTTATTTGGACTATAACTTCCTTTAAAACAGTGCTTAAAATTTTGATTTTTTTGATGTTTTGGGCGAAAATTAATTTGCTAAATTCTGGTTTTACAGTTATGTAAATAGGAACATCTTTAAAAAGTGATTCGTTTTAATATATATAAAGGAGGTCATTATGTTTAAGAAGAGATTCTTGTCAGGGTTTATAGTTTTAACGCTATTTGCATCATCTTTATATAGTTGGCCAATGGTTTCTTATTATATGGCATGGGCTGCGCATCATAGTTCTGGTTCTTCAACTGCAGTTGCTGGTGAGCCGGCAAGGGCTCAGATTACTGTTGAAGCATCAACGGTTGGAATAAGCGCAGCTCCACAGCCATATTATCCGGTTCAATATAATAAAGAATATTTTTATCGAGCTAGTTCTAATGAACCGATAAGGGATTTTAGGTCTTACAAAGTAAAAACCTTCAGTCCTAATTCTCAATATTATAAGGCTCAAAATAACGAACCTATCAGAGACTTCAGATATTATAAGAATAACCCGGTTTCGAACTATAATTATAGCGTTAAAAGTACAGCCTCAAATTTAGATCACACTGTTAAGAACAATCGTCCAATCAGAGATATAAGACCTGTTTGGAGCAGTGATTAAAGCAAGTAAGCCTTTATATCCATAATCGGGGCTCATGGGGGGGTTCCAATTAAAAGCCGGAGTAAGAAAACTACTCCGGTTTTTTTATTAAATTTTATGTTATAAGATCCTTATAATAATGAAATTTAGTATAGAAAAGCAAAAATAATAAGAACCGTTCTTTATTTTACATGCTAAAAATAAGAAATTATAGCCTATTTGGATATATTTTTTTCCTGAAAATCTTGCTTTCTATTCGTTATCTTTAAAACTATAAAATGACGGGGGCAGTATGACTTGGAAGTTTAGTGTAATAATTTTTTTAACTTTTTCTTACAGTATCCTTTCGCAAAAATCAGATGCAGTAAAAATGTTCAATTCAGGCGTGGAAGCTGAACGAACCAGTAATTACACCGAGGCAATATTCTATTACTCAATGGCAATAGATATGGATTCTAAATATGAGCAGGCATATGAAAAACGCGGCGATGTTTACAGGAGACTTAAAAATTATGGTAAAGCAAAACAGGATTATATATGGGTGGTTAATATAAATTCAGGGAATACTAATGTTATGATCAACCTTGGTATTATGAATTATGAGTTAGGCTATTATAAAGATGCTGCCAGTAATTTTACAAAGGCAATAGAGACCAGGGGTGAAGATGCAACTCTTTTTTACTACAGAGGGAATGCATACAATAAAAATAATGAGTTTGAAAAAGCGGCCGAGGATTATGCTAAAGCCCTTAACTTGCAGCCTGATTATTCTGACGCAAGAGATAAGCTTGATAAGCTGAAGGCTGAAAATAAAATAACTGAAATTGCCGAAGTTAAGAAAGAGGAAATAAAAAAGGAAGAGGTAAAGAAAGAAGAAAGTAAACCCATAGTAGAAAATACTGAAGTTAAAAAAGAGGAAGAGAATAAGACCATAGTAGAAAATACTGAAGTAAAAAAAGAAGAAGAAATAGTTAAAACTACAGATGTAATTAAAGAAAGCGAGCCTGTTGTTGAAGTTAAACTTGATGCACAGGATTTTATTCTGAAGGGACTGGCTTTTTATGAGAATAAAGATTTCGTAAGCGCTTTAAATGAATATAACAAAGCAGTTGAGATTTCTACTGATTTTGCCGAAGCATATTATCACAGAGGAAGAGCATATACTGAGCTGAATGATTATACATCAGCTATAAATGAATATACCAAAACCATAGAGCTGAATCCAAACCATGAAAAGGCATATATAAACCGCGGGTTCATTTACAATGAAACTAAAGAGTTTGAAAAAGCTATCAG
This sequence comes from Ignavibacteria bacterium, assembly GCA_036505135.1. Classification (GTDB taxonomy): domain Bacteria; phylum Bacteroidota; class Ignavibacteria; order Tepidaquicellales; family OLB5; genus DASXTZ01. The sequence continues at coordinate 27,898 of DASXTZ010000018.1, read as the reverse complement.
TGATTTTAAAAGAGGCGTGGAGATAAATCCAAATTCAATAATTGGTTTTTACAATATGGGAATAGCTTACTACAGCCTTGGTAATAAACCAAAAACAGTAGAAAGCTTTCAAATGGCTGCAAGGCTGGGTGATACGGATTCACAGGATTGGCTTAAATCAAACGGGTACAGCTGGTAGCACTATAATTCATAAGTTGTAATTTCGATTTCATGTCCGTCAGGGTCTTTAAAATATATTGAATGAGAGATATCATGGTCTGCAAAGCTGAACTTTATTGCCTTTGCACTTAATTCTTCCTGCGCTTTCATGAAATTTTTTCTGTCTGTTCTGAACGCAAGGTGCATCATTGCAGGTGTGCCCCGGTCAGGCTTCGGATTATCACCCTTCACTTTAAACAATGCGATACAAGTTCCACCTTTTCCAATCATGATAGGGACGCCATCCCATTCGCCTTCGTAATAACGCTCTAAACCCAGTATTTCCATATACCATTTTACTGAATTTTCCAGGCTGCTAACTGTAATTGCAACGTGGTCAATGCGTTCCAGTTCAAACATGGGCTCAAAATTTATAATTTAAAATTTTATAAATTAATTTAGCAGTTAAAAAATCAGGAAATGTAAAATCCTTTCTTGGAGCAAGCTCAACAATATCAAAACCAACGAGATTTCGTTCTGAACAAATTCTCTTCAATAATGTCATTGTTTCGCTCCAATAAAACCCGTTTGGTTCGGGAGTTCCGGTTGAAGGCATAATTGAGGGGTCAAAATAATCGACATCGAAGGTAATGTATACATTTTTATCAAGTGTGTTGATTATCGTATCCATCATCTGCCAGCTAAAACCCTCATCTCTTAATTCATAGGCATAAAAAGCCGATATGCCAGCTCTTTTTATAAACTGAAATTCTTCTTTGCATTGCGCACGTATCCCAACTTGTGTTATATTGGTTGTAAACTCGGCCACTCTTGCTGCAAATGAAGCATGTGAATACTTTGAACCTTCATATTCATCCCGAAGGTCAGAATGCGCATCAAAATGGAGGATGGAGAGGTCTTTGAATGAATCGAAATGAGCCTTAATAGGAGCGGTTGAAATGGAATGCTCACCTCCTAAAGTAACCACAAACTTATTTAAATCAATGAGGCTTTTTACATTTTTGTAAATTAAATCGAGTGCCTTTTTACCGGATAGCTTTTTAAACTTAAGGGGCTTTAAGGTTACTATACCCTGCTCGAAACATACTTCCTTCTCGGTTTCTTCGTCAAAAAATTCAACATAATGCGATGCATTTAATATTGCTGCAGGCCCTTTTGCCGTTCCTTTTCCGTATGATGTGGTTTTTTCGTAGGGGACAGAAAGAATTGCTATCTTAGAATTATTAAAGCCAGAGTATTTTTTATCTATCGCTAAGAAATTATCTTTAATACCAAGAGAGCTGAATTTCGCACTCATTATTTTACTTCTCTGGCGTTAAACTCTTTTATTAATATCGATTTTATTTGTTCGAAATTATCTATTTCTTCCTTTGCAAGTTCATCATTTGAGCGTGAAGAAATGAAATCAGAGTTTTTAACTACATTTATTGGAAGCGGCTGGCCGAAATAATTTGAAATTACGCCCGTTAAATAATCTTTATAGCTGTCTAAAAGATCATAGCGGTTATCATCAACTTTTATGCAATAGTTACTTTTCCCGTCAAGCTCAAATGTTGTATCCTTTAATATGCTGTGAACCCATTTACGTTCGGTTTTTATATGGTCTTTAATAGTTGTCCAGTGAGAATTTAAATCATTTAACGCTGTTGAAATATCAACAACTGTTCCGAGCGCCTGCGATAATTTTGCTGCAGGTTTTTCAGCTTTAACCTGATCCTCTCCGGCAGGAGCCGAATCGGGCTCTTTGAATGACTGAACGGATTCATTGACTGATTTATCAGGACTTGAATAAACAGCAGTAAAGGTAACTTTTTCCTCAGACGCTAATTTTGGCTGTGTTTTTTTGGGCCCAGTCACTTGCTCAAAAGTACTTTCGGAACCGGATTTGAGATCTTTTAGCTCTTCCAGTATAGCTGATATCTCTCTTGTATCGGTAAATTTCATTAGCTCTATCAAGAGCGCTTCTATTAATGTCCGCTGATTTGCCGAATATTTAAATGAATATTCCGTTTGGAGGATAAGCTTCAGGGAGTTTAACAGCTCTATTTGTGTAAATTTTTGGATGCTCTCCTCATATTTTTGTTTTATCGCCTCAGATTCAACCACAAGAGCAGATGAGCCTGTTGAGCATGCTATAAGCAGGTTTCTATAATGCTCGGTCAAGCCGTCAAGAAAGGTTTGCATATCATAGCCTTTATTGATAAGCTCATCAAAATAATTCAAAACGCCCTGTCCGTCTTTTGCCTTAATAAAAGTGGTAATATTAAAATATACGTCGCTTTCTGCGAGATTGAAAAATGATTTCAGGTTATCAAAAGTAATATTGCTGTCTGAGTAAGCCGAAGCCATATCGAAGAGCCCCTGCGCATCACGCATAGAACCATCGCCTTTTTTTGCTATAAAAAATAATGACTCCTCATCGATCTTAATATTTTCTTTTTTAGCGATAAATTTAAGACGTGATATTATTTCCTCTATAGTAAAACGCTTGAAATCAAATTTCTGGCAGCGGCCAAGAATCGTTAAAGGCACTTTTTCGGGGGCGGTTGTTGCAAATATAAATATAACATAGGATGGCGGCTCTTCAAGGGTTTTCAATAGCGCATTGAAAGATGCTCCGGTAAGCATGTGGACTTCATCGATAATGAAAATTTTATAGCGGGACCTTACAGGGCCGTATTTAACTTTTTCCTTCAGCTCTCTTACATCTTCAATATTTCTGTTTGAGGCACCGTCTATTTCGAATACATCGGGATGGTTGCGGTTATCGTTATTTATTTCTTTGCAGCTATCACACTCATTGCAGGGCTCGCCATTTGGCTTGCGGTTTTTGCAGTTAAGCGATTTTGCCATAAGCCTTGCTATAGTTGTTTTTCCGACTCCGCGGGGGCCGCAAAAAAGGTATGCATGCGACACTCTGTTGATTTTTATTGCATTCAGGAGGGTTTTTGTGATATAATCCTGGGCTGTAACGTCTTCGAAAGTTTTGGGGCGATACTTACGCGCCGAAACCGTATAATTTTCTTCGGGTTGATTTTTCTCTTTTGGCATGTGTATACGAATTTAGTAAATTTTCGGTAAAGGTTCTATTTAAAAATATATATTCTAATTACAGGTCAAAAGGATTTCTTTGACCTTAAAACTCTATACCGCAATATATAATGCTTAAAATCCCCTCATCCATTCTTTGCCAAATACAGGCAACCTGGTTGTTATATGAGCAAACATTAATGTAATCACCAAAGAAAACATTTTGGGAAGGAGTAAATGGCTTTTCGGAAATTTTATATTCAGTAAAAGATATGCCTCCATCTGTTGAGCGGGCAAGGCATACATCGGTTTTGGTGTCGTTATAATCACGCCTGTCATAATATAAAACATTTACCGCGCCCGTAACCGGGTCAACAGACATCCAGTTCATGAACTGCTGTTTTTTATTCCCCTGTGCATCTTTGTTAACTCTTACAGGATCATTCCACGAAGTGCCGCCGTCAGTAGACCTAACGACGAAAACATCAACATCTTCCTCATCTCCTATTCGTGAATCGGAATAATTAATGTAAACATTTCCTTTGTATTGTGAGCTGCTGATATCACATCCTGTAACAGGCATCCCATTGCATCTGTAGATGCCCTCTATATCATAAGCCCAGCCTATTATATGCGGGCTGACAGAAATATCATTATCAAGCCATGTCTTGCCGCCGTCTGTTGAGCGGTCAAATATTATACCGCGCGGCCCTGACCAGCTGACATATATTTCCCCGTTTGGCCCAACGCATGGCACTGCGCCCTCTGTTGTGTTATCAGAGTCCCGGCAATCACCCCCAAATTGATTAATTCTTTTTGCGGTTGACCAGTTTAAGCCTTCGTCACTTGAAAGTGAGAACATGATATTTGAGCTATCAAGAGGGTCGGCGCTTCCGTAAGCGTCAAACTGTGTCCATGTTGCATAAATATTATTTTTCTTCGGGCCGCCGGTATAATCAACACATGCCCATTGCTTATCCTGTTTCTTAGGGAGATTCAAGCCGGTATAAGTTCCCGGAGATGACCAAGACATGCCGCCATCGGTTGATTTCTGGCAGACTATTCTATCAATCCACTGCTGTTTAGATGGCCGAGATAAATGAAAATAGTAAGCATTTCCCTGAAGATCAAAAACCAGGCAGGGGTCTCCCCATACGCCATAGGTTTCTGATTCAAGCTTTCCTTCTGTCCAGGTTAATCCTTTATCAATACTCCAATAATAAAAGTTGAGATTGGCTGCTCCAATTATATTATTCGGATTTGCAGGATTAATAAAAATAGTAACTTCATTGGCCTGGCTTTGCGAAGTGTTAACCTTAATATTTTTAAACTGCCCAAAAAAAACTAATGGAATAAAAAGGAGGGCAACAAGAAATTTAAGATTTATCATTTGTGCCTGCAAAGATAATAATTCGATTCCAAATTAGAAAGATACACGCTGCATATCAAAGTATGAGCCTCTTGGCTTCGCTCACGGGTGACAAAAAAGGGGAGTTATGCTCCCCTTAACTAAAAACAGAAAATAGAAGTCTCAAAGACCTCTTTTTTTTGAGTTACTTTAACGTTACTTGCTTAACACAAGTTTTTTTGTATCGGTAAAGCTAATAGCAGATAGATTCGCTTCGCTAACTACAAGTTTATAAAAGTAAACACCGCTGGAAAGGTTTGAAGCATCCCATTCATATTCATAAGTGCCTGGAGCTAATTCATCATTAACTATTGCAGCAACTTCTTTGCCTAGCAGATTATAAATTTTTAAATCAACATACACACCCCGTCCTTCGGACATCCCTCTCGAGAGGGGAATGTCGAATTTGATTCGTGTTGAAGGATTAAACGGGTTGGGATAATTTTGATATAACTGGAATGATTCAGGAATTTCATTACTTGTTTGCTGGATTCCAACAGGGAAATCGATTAATGCAGTCCACACACTTAATCCTCCGCCGCTATCACGTCTCATCCATATAGGTCTTACTCTTCCGTTATGTGCCGTAATGCAGATGTAATCCCCAAAAAATTGACTATAAACTGGAGTAAATACACTGGCGCTGATTCTTTCATTAGTCCATGTTGTTCCACCGTTTGTAGAGACAGCCATAAATACGTCTGTTTGGTTATCGGCGTAGTTTCTTCTATCATAGAAAACGACATATAGATATCCGGTAGCCATATCAATGGTCATCCATGTGAAAAATTGTTCTTTGCCCGGAGGGTCATTATTTACTCTTATGGGTGCGCTCCATGTATTACCGCCATCGGTTGATTTAACAATTTTTACATCTCTATCATGATTTCCAGCACTATCAAGGTAGTTTATATAAATATATCCTCTGTAAGGTCCATTGCTAAGGTCACAACAGGTAATGGGCATCCCGTTTGCTCTATAAATGCCGTATACACCCAAACCTGAAGGACTTCCGGAGCCAAGGTCCCATCCGCCGGGATTATTTGCAGCAATGATATCGTTAGCAAGCCAGGTATTACCGCCATCGGTGGATTTATCAAAGAAAATTTTAAAACTATTTACGCCCTGCGGGCCGGCCCATGCAACATAAACCTGGCCGGCAGGCCCGACAGCAGGAACTGCACCTTCAACAGTGTAATCTTCATCAATGCAGTTTCCTCCTAATTTATTTATTCTTGTTACCCCCGTCCATGTTATGCCGGCATCAGTAGAACGGGCAAAGAAAATGTTAGAACTATCAGTGGTTAAAGTGCTTCCATAATCGTCAAATTGAGTCCAGGTACAATAAATCCAATTTCCTCTTGAGCCCCTTGACCAATCAACAATGGCCCATTCCTTATCTTGTTGTCTCGGCCAGTTCACATATGTGTAACTGCCCGGATTTGACCATGTCATTCCACCGTTAGTCGATTTTTGGCACACAATTCTATCTATCCACTGGCCGGGAGTATTTGATAAATGGAAATAATAAAAATTATTATTGGTATCCGCAATAATACAAGGATCGCCCCAAACGCCCCAGGAGGAGTTTGTCATGGTCCCCCGTGTCCAGTTTGTACCTCCATTAGTTGAATAATAATAACTTTCAAGGTTAGCGCCGCCAACAAGCTGGTTGATGTTTTTAGGGTTGATAGAAATTGATACTTCATTGGGACTAAACTGATTGCTGATTTGGATATTTGTGTAGGGTGACTGAGATAGTGTAAAAGAGCAGATCAAAATTACTGCTGCAATAATATACGTTTTCATAAATTAATCATTAAAATGAACAATAAAGTATTTAAAAATACTTTAAAAGAAATGTGTATTCAAGATAATTTTTAACCCTGAGCACAGCGAAGGGTCTCATTAAGGCAAGTTAAAATGGGATTGCTTCGATTCTGTCGACTGAGTCCCGCAATAGGTTTTATTCATCAATTATTGCAGTCCATATGCTAAGCTTTGAATTTTCAAGCCTAGTCCATATAGGCCTCACCATGCCGCCCGATGCGACAATGTTTATGTAATCGCCAAAAAATATAGACTGGTCCGGAACGAAAGACGACTGGCTTATGCGCTCATTAACAAATGTTTCTCCTCCATCGGTTGATTTTGCAAGATAAACATCAGTTTCTAAACCGTCATAATTTCTCCGGTCATAAAACACAACGTAAATATTTCCGTTTGACTGGTCAACGGTCATCCAGCTGAAAAACTGATGTTTTTTTGTCATATCATCGTTAACACGCTTGGGTGCGCTCCACGTAAAGCCGTCATTTACAGATTTGACAATCCATACATCTGTATTTTCTAACCCGTTTCTCTGATCTGTCCAGCTTAGATAAATAGCCCCATGGCTGGCACTGTAACTATGGTCGCAAGCCATAGAAGGAAATCCGAAGCACCTGTAGATTCCCGGAACATTAAGCTTAAACGAAGGCAAGTCGGCTGCGGTTACATCATTATTTAGCCAGGTTGTTCCTGCATCGGTTGAACGGTCAAACATCAGCCCGAAAGGACCTGCCCATGTTACATATACTTCGGCATTAACATCTACACAAACTGTTGCTCCAAGAACTGTGCTATCTACATTTGTACAGAATGATCCGCTTTTATCATTTAGCCTTTTCATATTACTCCACGAATACCCCCCATCGGTTGAATGTGAGAACAATATATTTGAACCGTATGAATCATCAGGATTACGCGAGGCAAGATCATTATTATAATATTCCTGTCCGCATTGTGTCCAAACAACATATAAGTTATTTCTGAATGGAGAATATGTAATATCGCATGCAGCCCATTCTTTATCCTGAAGGTGGGGAGGATTATTACCAATAGAGGAGCCGTTTTCTTCCCAGCTGATTCCCCCATCATAAGATTTCTGGCATACAATTCTATCATACCAGTACTTAGTGTTGCTTGCAAGATGGAAATAGTATAACCAGCCGCGCGCATCAAATACCAGGCATGGATCGCCCCATACGCCATATTCTGAGCTGACTAACCGTCTTGTTTGCCAGTTTGTGCCTTTATCAAGTGAGTAATAAAATCCGTCAAGATTTGCTGCCGCAACAAGGTGGTCATTATCATGTGGATTTACTGCGATGATAACTTCATTAGGCTCATCAATATCGCTTATCAATACATTTTTGTATTTCGTTTGGGAGAATACTGAAATGCTTAAGGCTAAAAAAATTATACTATAAAAAATTTGTTTTAACAATATTCAATATTTAATTTCTAAATCCTGATTTTCTTCATCAAACCCAATGAGCTCCAGCAGATTTGTTTGAATATACTGCACAATTGATTTGGAAACTAATTCATTAATAGTGTTTCCGCCGGGAACAGCGTAATAAACCAGCTTATATCTTTTACCCATATTAGTTTTTTTCTTTGCATAAATAATCGCCTGATATAAACCCCCTATTTCATCAACCAGTTTTTTATTGAAGGCGTCCGTTCCTAGCCAAACTCTTCCTTTGGCCACTTCTTCAGCCTCTTGTTTTGAAAGCTTTCTGCCATCGGCAACTGCTTCAATAAACCTATCATAATAAAAATCTATTATACCCTGAATTGTTTCAACATCTTCTGTATCAAGCTTGCGGAAAAAAGAACCAATATCTGAATCTTCGCCTCTTTTGAAAATTTCTACTTCGATTTTCTGATCTTTCATTAAGCTATCTACATTTGGCCTTGAAGCCCATACACCTATACTTCCTGTAACGGTAAGATCATCAGCGAAAATTTTATCGGCATTTACAGAAACTTCGTAGCCGCCTGATGCTGCATAATTTCCCATTGAAACAATCAGTGGTTTCTTATACTTTTTCTTCAATCTAATTATTGCGTCATTGATCTCCGATGAGGCGAGTGCTGAGCCTCCGCCTGAATCAACTCTTAATATAACTGCTTTTACATGGGCATTTGAAAAAGCATTTTCCAATTGTCTTATCACGGTTTCCGACCCAGTTGACCTACCTCCACTTATATACGGTATCGGCAGAATAATTGGAGATGGCGCTTCGCTTTCACCCGGTTTTATAGTTCCGTATACTCCAATTATTGCGATTTGTTCCGGTTCGCCCCAGCTGTTATCCCATGCGCTTCTATTCAATGATTTTACTATATTTTCAGTTTTTCCATTTTTCTGGGCTATTTCTTTCGCGTCTTCGTACCAGCCGTTTATATCAACAAGCCGAAGCCTTTCGGCCTCTTTTCCGGTAAGCGGTTTGGAGAGCTTATCACGCAGATAGTCATCAAGTGTTAAATTTCTTGATGTGACTATGCGGCTCATCATTTTATCATATACAACATCGAGAATTCTGTTTATCACTTCTTTTCCCTTTTCAGTTGTTGAATCAAGGATTCCCTGGAATACAAGCTTGTATTCACCTGCATAAAAGTTCTGAAGCTCGATACCATATTTCTGCAGGAACTGTTTGTAGTTGAATATTTCAATACTTAGTCCATAAAAGAACAGGGCATCAGCGGGAAGAACTATATCATTAGCAAAAGTAGCAACGTAATATTCTCCCGGACCTGCATCCTGAGCAATGTAGGCAGTTATGTGTTTTCCTTTTTTCTTAAAGCGTTCTAATGCCGCTGTAAGCTCTTCTACTGCTGCGCTCACTTCAAATCTTCCTGTTGAAAGAGGATAAATTTTAAGAAGCAATCCCCTGACGGACGGGTCTGCTGCGGCATAATCAATATCTGCAATAACTTCGTGAACGCTTCGTTTGCCGCTTCCTAATAGTCCGAAGAAAACATCTTCGGTATTAAAATCCTGCAGCGAACCGGAAAGCGTTATTTCAACTATTTTTTTTGGTTCAGGAACAAGGCTCTCTTTTTTTTCAAGTGAATATGAGAGAGAAATATGGTTCCCCTGCGACTTATAAGGAAGATTCTCATTATAAAAACCGTTTGGTCCAAATCTTGTAAATGTGTTATTATACCTTATGGATGTATGGGGCAAATCAAATTTCAACCCAAAATTAATAAATGTACTGTTTTGCGGTGCATTAAGTAATGTATAGTTCCCATTCAAATATATTCCGTTCCGTACTTTTACATCTATTCCCATTTTTAACTGGTTTCGATCAAAGATTTCAGAATAAAATGGCAGAACGCTGAAATCTAAAAGCAAAGTAAGAAGGTCATTCCTTAACAGCCTGATTGCAGAACCAAAAGTATACTTAACAGCTGTTTTCTGGTCAGGACGTAATGCCGCAGGAGTTTTTACAACCAATGCAGTTGATAAAAAATCAAATGGTCTTAATAGAATTCCAAATGTAAACCGATTTTTTGCTTTCGTTTCGCGCTGAAAATTCGAATAAGCTCCATAATCAGGTAAAGTATTAGTTTCAAAAAGAAGCCCCCCGCATAAAGTTTTATTGCCAATACCTAACCCAATAAAAAATGAGTTCAGGTCCAGATTAAAATTAGGATGAGAATACCGGTAAGCCACACCTAACATTCCGGTATTGAGGCTAATATCTCCTTCATTAGTATAAACACCACCTCTATAATTTTCTAAAAATGTACTTATCGTAATATTAAGCCTGTGCCTTAGTCCCAATACAGCCGGATTATATCTGAAACCATTTGCCCCTTCATCATATGCAGAAAATAAATACATTTCATTTGATGGATTGAATAGGTTGAAATCCTGAGAGTATATATTATGTGTTATGTATATAATAAGTAATATTGCAGGAAGTGGATTTTTTTTCATATGCCTGAGGTTTAGATTTGTATAAGCTCAATATAAATATATAACTTCTTAAAAAATATTTAATAAATAGTAATGAAAAAAATATTTTTTTTAACTTTATTATTAATAACGATGAACATGGCGAATTCTCAAACAGAATTGAAAGAAGGTGATAAAGCGCCCGATTTTTCGCTGCAATCGGATGAGGGTAAGTGGATTAATCTTTCGGATTACAAAAACGGGTCAAATGTAGTGCTGTATTTCTATCCCAAAGATTTTACCTCGGGTTGTACAAAGCAGGCATGTAATTTCAGAGATAATATATCGGAAATACAGCAGAATAATGCTGTTGTGCTTGGTGTTAGTGTAGATGACGCTGATTCTCATAAAAAGTTTAAAGAAGAATATAATTTAAACTATACCTTACTTGCTGACCCTTCAAAAATTGTTTCAACCCAATATAGCGGCTTAAGAGAAAGCGGTTTGGCTAACAGGGTTACATTCATCATAGATAAAAACGGAATTATAAAGAAAATATATCCAAATGTTGACGTTAACGAGAATTATAAAGAGATAATTGAATATTTGAAAGGAATGTGATGTTTTTTTACCCCTGAGCGCAGCGAAGGGTCTCATAAATGAAAAAATAATACGTTTGTTTAGATTGTGACATCGGAAAATCGTTCTCTCCCACCTTCACAGGGCTAATAAATTAAATTTAGGCTCCAGAATAAGTTTTAGTATTCAGGTTAGGAAATAAAAAAACCCGGCTCCGCACCGGGTTTTAGAAATTTTGTTACGAGATCCTTCGCCATTCGAGCTCAGGAGAGTTGTTACTTCACCAATACCATCTTTTTGATATCTACAAAATCCCCTGCGGTTAGTTTGTAGAAATAAATTCCGCTTGTCATACTTACTGCGCTGAAGTCATAAACATAATTCCCTGCAGTTAGAGGATGATTATTAATTAATGATTCTACTTCACGGCCAAGTGCATCATAAATTTTAAGGCTCACAACTGATGCAACAGGCAATGCAAATTTAATATTTGTGGTAGGATTGAACGGATTCGGATAGTTTTGCTCCAATGAAAATGTTTTTGGAACCTCACTATTCAAATTTGTTATACCTGAGAAATTACCCACGCGAATCTGGTAGCTGCGTGAATGTGTTCTGGGACCTCCGGATTCTGTTCCTGTAACATTGACAGTATAAAGATTCTGCGGAACATTACTTGAAACAGCAACATTTATAGTAACGCTATCTGCATTACCGTTAAAAGTTCTAACATTGCCGGGAGTGTAGGTAACATTCATAGTTCCGGGCGAAGGGGAGGGAGAAATGATTGTTGAATAAGTTACCGTGCCCGTATAAGGACCTACTACAGGATTAACCATCCTTACAAATGAAGTTGAACCGGGGTTTACACTGTCAATTGTCTTACGGAAAAAGGTTCCCCAATCAGGTAAATAAGCAGTAAAATCCTGCAATGTATTATTTTGTCCGGTGTAAAAAGGAAATACCACAGTTCTTCCATCCATTCCCTGATAATCGCCAAGGTAGTAATGGTTTGTACCCTGGAAGATTCTAACACTGTTTGGATTAAAATTCTGGTTGGAGACCATGAAGTTTGTGAATGTTAAGCCTCCATCAGTTGAAACTGCTCCCCAGGTCTCAGTGAGGATATTTGCAGGATCATTTCTTGAATCCCACCAGTAAACCCAAACTCTTCCAAAGTTATCAACACATACATCAGTCATCCACTGGTCAAAAAATGTGGCATCATTGTTAACCTGCACGGGTGTTCCCCAGCTCCAGGTGGCTCCGCCGTCTGTAGAGCGTGTGCAGAAAATACTTGAAGCATCCGGTCCGGGAGGATTTCCGGCATAAACATCATATACATACCCTCTTCTTGCTCCGTTTGACATATCAACAGCAAGCTGCGGCATTCCGTTAACCCTGATATCAGCTTTAAGCACATATCTTCCAGCTGAGTTCAAAGCTCCGGGATTAGAGTGTGATGATGCAGTAACTGCGGATCCAAATGTTGCACCGCCATCTGTTGAAACTCTAACAGATGTTCCGCCGCCGTTATACCATGCAAGATAAACTCTTCCGCCCGGTCCAACAGTAATGTTTGGTCCAGGATTTGGCGTTCCTGAACCCATGTTACCCACAAAAGTCCAGCTTGAACCGTTATTTGTGCTCCTGTGGAAATCAACGCTGGCACCGGTTGCAAAGTTAACATAAGCAAAGTAAACATTGTTTTGGAAAGGACCTGCAGTTCTATCTGCAGCGATCCATTCTTTATCTGCCTGCGAGTTGCTTACTGCATTACCCAAATTTGTCCATGTTACTCCGCCATCGGTCGATTTAAGAATTCTCACTCCGCTGGAAAGCACTGCGCAATAAAAGTTACCTAAGCTATCTGCGCAGAATACCGGGTCTCCCTGGTTGGCAGATATAACTGATTGTCCCCAGGTTACACCGCCATCAGTAGTATAATATATATAAGGAGTTCCAACAAAACCCGTGACCCTGTTATCAGATCCGACAAAATTTAGCGTATTTCGGGGATTTACCGCAATATCGGTTTCTGCAAATCCATTTGTTCCTGATACCTGATAATTATCAAATGGGCCTACTGCAATTAAAACATCAATACCGTATGGGTCTATATTGTATGCTTTTGGCATAAGGAGCTTCATATCATATGTATAATTTACCCGTGGTACATTTGGATCTACCTGTGCAAACAAGTTAAGGCTCCAAAAGCAAATTATAACTGATACAAAAAGTAAAAATAGTCTTTTTGTCTTCATTTTGTTAATGTTTGTTTAAGATTAGTTAATTGTTTGTAATAATAGGATATTTATGGTGCAAAATCAATTAATAAAAATATCATTTATTTAACGAAATTTACTAATTAAAATGATTTTTAAAACTGCAGTAAGAAAGACTCCCTTGGCATCAGATTACCTTTCATTTCTTGCATTTCTTAGCTAATTTTGGGTTTTGCCTCACTCCTCAATCCCCTCTCCAAAGGAGAGGGGGAAGCATCGAAAAAATTCTTACTAACCTTTCAGAGGATTGATTAAAAAGGTGAGGTTTCAAAACCAAAACGAATAACATAAGCACATGTCATTACTTGTAGTCGGTTCATTAGCACTTGATACAATTGAAACACCTTTTGGAAAAGCTGAAAGAAAAGTAGGCGGTTCAGCCACATTTATTTCTGTTGCTGCTTCATATTTTATACAGCCTGTAAGGCTTGTGGGTGTAGTAGGAGGTGACTTTCCTAAGGAAGAGTTGAACTTTCTTGAAGAAAGAGAAATAGATCTTGAAGGTTTGCAGATAATTGAAGAGGGCAAAACTTTTCACTGGCACGGCAGATATAATTATGACCTGAATACAAGAGATTCTATTACCACACAGCTTAATGTATTTGCTGATTTTGACCCTGTAATTCCCGAGCAGTTTAAAAAAAGCCAGTACATTTGCCTTGGAAATATAAATCCGGAACTGCAAAAGAAAGTTTATTTCCAGCTCGAAAACCCGAAGCTGGTTATCGCAGATACAATGAACTTCTGGATAGAAGGCAAAAACGAAGCATTGCTTGATGTTCTTCAGTATATCAACGTTTTCATATTAAATGATTCCGAGGCCCGCGAGCTGTCAAAAGAATTCAATCTTTTCAAAGCAGCACGGAAGATACAAAATATGGGCCCAAAGATTGTTATTATAAAAAAGGGTGAGCATGGCGCACTGCTTTTTTATGAGAATGAGTTATTTACTGCCCCTGCATATCCCCTAGAGTCTATTTATGACCCTACTGGTGCAGGTGATAGCTTTGCCGGCGGTTTTATTGGTTATATTTCAAAAACAGATGATCTTTCTTACGAAAATATGAAACGTGCGGTTGTTTATGGAAGCACCGTTGCATCCTTCTGCGTGGAAAAATTTTCGATTGAAGGCTTAAGAGATCTTTCACATTTCGAGATAAAAGACCGGTTTAACGAGTTCAAACGTTTTTCTGCATTTGAGGCAGTTGAATTATAATTTTCATTGCGAGGAGCGGAGCGACGAAGCAACTCAAGTTATTTTTATAATATTGAGATTGCTTCGCTTCGCTCGCAATTTTAAATGATTAACAAACTAGAATACACAAATAAACACGAGTTAATATTCTTAGACCAGACACTGCTTCCCCTTAAAGAAAAGTATGTAAAGACAAAAGACTATAAGGATGTAGTTGGAGCAATAAAAGAGCTGAAGATACGCGGCGCTCCGCTGATTGGTATAACCGCAGCATATGGCGTGGTTCTTGGTGTTCATTATTCTAATTCAGCCAAGCGAAAGAATTTTGAGATCCACTTCTATAAAATTCTCGAAAGCTTCCGAAGCTCAAGGCCTACTGCTAGGAATTTATTTTATGCACTAGATAGGATGGAAAAGGCTTTTGAAGAATATAAAGAAAAAGAGTTTGAGCAGATCGAAGATATGCTTTTGAGAGAGGCAGACGCAATTTTTGATGAGGATATTGAAATGTGCAGCAGGATTGGTGTTAACGGCGCCGAACTAATAGGCCAGAAGTCGAATATTTTAACACACTGTAATACAGGTGAGCTTGCTGCAGGCGGAATAGGAACAGCCCTTGGCATTATTTCAACGGCAAAGAAGCTTGGTAAAGATATCTTTGTTTATGTAGATGAGACCCGTCCGCTGATGCAGGGCACAAGGTTAACAACGTATGAGCTGGATAAGCTTGATATTGAATATGACCTGATTGTGGATTCAATGGCGGCCAACCTGATGAAGGAAGGGCAGATAAATTGCGTGATTATTGGAGCTGATAGAATTGCTTCAAACGGTGATGTTGTAAATAAAGTAGGCAGCTATTCACTTGCTGTTAACTGTGCATTCCACAAGATACCATTCTATGTTGCTGCCCCGGGCTCAACAATTGATTTTGAAATTGAAAACGGGGAGCAAATTAAAATTGAAGAACGCGATCCTGATGAGATACGAACTATAGGAAATGAAAGAATTGTTAACAATGATGTAATGGTTATGAACCCGGCATTTGACCTTGTCCCTAATAACCTGGTTACAGCTATTATAACTGAATATAAAGTTCACTTTCCTCCGTATAATTTTGGCGTGATAAAGCAAATGTTTTCGAGCTGGATACAAACTGCGAAACGTGAAATAGAAAGTTAAAACACCCGCCAGAGCTTGTCCCCTTTGACAAGGGGGATTTGCGAAGAATATATTAATTACTTTTTATCATTATGTTTGAGGTGCGTAAATCCAAGTCGGTGGTTTATAAATCAGGTGATTAATGGATTATTAAATTGATAATAAGAACAGAAGCAATAATTTTAAAATGCAGTAATTACCGCGAAACGAGCAAAATCGTCACGTTTTACTCAAAATCACATGGTAAAATCCGCGGGATAGCTAAGGCTGTAAGAAGCGCCAGGACTAAATGGGGCGGAGTGCTGCAGTCTATGGCATATTTAAACCTGTTTTTTTATTTTAAGGAAAATAAAGACCTCCATCTTATTTCTAATGCAGAATATGCTAAATCTTTTAAGTCAATTTACGGTGATTATGATAAAATGCAGGCTGGATTCAGAATAATTGAGCTGGTGAACAGAACCACTGCAGACCATGAGCAAAATAAGGAGATTTTTAATTTGCTAAGATTTACACTAGAAAATCTTGACGATGCAACAAAAAACTATAACAATTTGTTATTTTATTTTGAATTTAAATTATGCGAATTGCTTGGGTTTGGAATAAGCCCGCTGAAATTTTCCCACAGGGATGGATTACCAAAATTAAACCCGGGTGAGTTAAAAAGCATCGAATTTATGGCAGCGTGCAGCCAGGCCGGGAACTTTAATGACCTGTTAAATCTTAATATATCAAGAATGGCCTCCAGAGGCCTGGAAAAATTCTTCGAAAATTATTACAAAAATCATTTAGAGCATATAAACAATTCAAAGTCCGGTAAAGTTTTTAAATCGCAGGAGGCACACTTAACGGGATAAACTGTACTATTTACATTTTTTTACAATTGGGAAACCCTCACCCTCTCAAAAGGGAGAGGGTCAATTGAGCCAATAAAGGCGCTGGTGAAAGAGGAAAGAAATTTTAATTATTAAGGAGAAATAAAAATGTCAAGAAAATCAATTATTGCGGCAGGTTTAGTTATTCTGCTTTCGATAATTTTCGGGGCAGTGCTGATTGCAAACTTCAGCGGCGTTAAGGTTGTCCATTCTGATTCACAGGTGGAATTTAACACAACACCGCCAATTACTGCTAATACCGACTTAAAGAGCATGAACGATGCCTTTGTTGAGATCAGCAAAGCGGTTACTCCCGCTGTTGTTTACATCGTTGTGAAAACCGAGCCCAAAAAGAACGATAACAAAGAAGAGCAGCCATTTAAGTTCTTTTTTGGACCGGATTTCCAAATGCCCGATGAACAGCCTGAAATGGGCAGCGGTTCCGGTGTGATTATCTCAAAGGATGGTTATATTGTTACCAATAATCATGTTGTCCGCGGCGCAGGTGAGCATGGGATAAGGGTTACACTTACCGATAAACGGGAATATGATGCCAGGGTTATTGGCCTTGATGAAAATACCGATCTTGCTGTAATTAAAATTGATGGAAATGACCTTCCTGAAATTTCAATGGGTAACTCCGATAATGTTCAGGTTGGGCAATGGGTTCTTGCAATAGGAAACCCGCTTGGCTTAAACAACACAGTTACAGCCGGTATAGTAAGCGCAATGGGCAGAAATATCGGTATTAATGGCGGCGGTTATGCAATAGAGAATTTTATTCAAACCGATGCTGCAATTAACCCCGGTAACTCGGGTGGCGCACTTGTTGATATTAACGGCCAGCTTGTTGGGATAAACTCTGCAATTAAAACAAATACAGGTTTTTATCAGGGCTATGGTTTTGCCATTCCCGTTAATATTGTTAAAAGCGTTACAACAGAGCTTATAAAAAGCGGTAAAGTAACAAGAGGATATATTGGCGTTCAGATTCAGACTGTTGATGAGACTATGGCAAAAGCAATAGGGCTTGATAAAGCTAAAGGCGTTCTCGTTCAAAGCGTTCAAAAGGGTGGCGGCGGCGATGAAGCAGGGTTGCAGTCAGGTGATGTTATCTTTACGGTTGACGGTAAAGAAGTTAACGCTTCTAACGAGCTGCAGGTTTACATAAACAGCAAGCGCCCCGGTGATGTAGTTAAAGTTATAATATTCCGAGACGGAAAGACAATGGATAAAGAAGTTACATTAAAGCCAAGAATGGATGACAACAACCAGACAACCTTAAATGAGAAAAAAGGAGATATCGGCAATAAAGGCACTTCTTCTGAAACAGTTAAAGCTCTTGGAATTGCAGTGTCGGATGTTTCATCGCAAGTCAAAGATAAATATAATATTACGGGCGGAGCAGTTGTTACAAGTGTTGATAAGTTTTCGGATGCATTCATGCGCGGGATACAAGAGGGATTTGTTATAATTGAAGCTAATAAGAAAAAAGTAAACTCACCGGGTGATCTATCCGATGCAATAAGCAGTAAAAGCTCAGGTGACTCTGTTTTACTTAAAGTATTGGATAAAAACGGCCAGGAAAGAATAGTGGCAGTTAAGCTGCAATAAAAGTGAAAAATAAAAAATGAAAAGGCAAAATAAAAGCAAAGCCTAATTAAGCCGCCTGGTAGAAGTATCAGGCGGCTTTTTTATTTATGTATGTTGAAACGCTGTTTCGACTACTCGAATCGGGCGATTCGAGTTACGATGCCGGATTTTTATCTACTTATAATTAAACCTGTTTGATATTATTGTTTGTTTAATATAAAAAACCATTGAACCGTCTGTCCGCTTTGAGCGGACTGACGGATAAGGGAAAGGAAATGAACTATAAACAATTAGGTAAAAGCGAGCTGCGGGTTTCACAAATGGGATTGGGCTGTATGGGTATGTCTGAATTCTACTCAGGAAGAAATGATGATGAATCCGTTAAAACAATTCACCGGGCTATTGAGCTAGGAATAAATTTCTTTGATACGGCCGATATGTATGGAGTGGGCCATAACGAAGAGCTCCTTGGAAAAGCAGTAGAAGATAAAAGAGACAAAGTAATTATTGCGACAAAATTTGGGAATGTAAGAGGCAAAGACGGGAGCTTCCTTGGAATAAATGGTAAACCTGAATATGTAAAACAGGCTTGCGATGCAAGCTTAAAACGTCTGGGTATAGATGTTATAGATTTATATTACCAGCACCGGGTTGATGTAAATACCCCCATCGAAGATACGGTTAAAGCGATGTCTGATCTGGTAAATGAGGGAAAGGTAAGATATATCGGCTTATCTGAAGCAGCACCGGAAACAATAAAGCGTGCAAATAAAGTTCATCCGATAACTGCTTTGCAAACGGAATATTCGTTATGGACAAGAGACCCGGAAAAAGAGCATCTTGATTTATGCAGTGAGCTTGGTATAAGCTTTGTTGCTTATTCGCCTATAGGAAGGGGATTTTTAACAGGAAGGTTTAAATCAACAGATGAACTTCCCGAAGATGATTTCAGAAGGAATCACCCGAGATTTCAGCAGGGGAACATCGAGCACAATTATGAAATAGTTAGGAGGCTTGAAGAAATTGCAAAGGAAAAAGGCTGCACAAAAGCGCAGCTTGCATTAGCATGGGTTATGGCGCAGCGTGATTTTATTGTCCCCATTCCCGGAACTAAAAAAGTTAAATATCTTGAGGAAAACATCGGGGCAGTAAATATAACCTTAAGCGGTGAAGATTTAAGAAGAATACATGAAATAGCTCCGATAGGCTTTACAGCCGGTCCTCGGTATCCGGAGAGGGCAATGAGTTCAATAAATAGATGAATTAAATTCAAAACGCAATCTTGAATAACGTTAAAGGTGTAAAAATTTGTTAAGATATTGTTTTTCTTTTATATATTTTTACGGGCATCACGTCTTTCCAGTATTTCGTATATTGACATTAAAAACAATAAATGCTAAATTTGTATAAGTTTTAGAGGTATTATGCGGAAAGTATACAAATTAACAATAATCCTATTCTTTATCTTCGGCACTCTGACAGCAAGCGCCGTTAATAAAGGACAGCTTACGGATTTCAAGGGTAATCCCGATAAATTTGTACTTAATCAGAATTATCCCAATCCGTTCAATCCTTCAACTATACTTTCATACACACTCAAAACCGATGGAGAGGTTAAGCTAACAGTCTTTAATCTCGTCGGTCAGTCCGTGCAGGTTCTTGTGGATGCATACCAGTCCGCAGGCGAATATGAAATCACGTTCGATGCACAGGATCTCCCCGCAGGTATTTACCTCTATAAACTACAGTTCGGAGCATATTCCTCGGTAAAGAGGATGACTCTGGTTAAGTAGTTCTTTATAACCTAAAATATTTCTTAAGGGGGATAATTCTTAATGATAAAGATCATTACGCGCTTAGTGTTTACATTTTTTGTTTTAATACTTTTAGCAACACAGGCACTCTCACAAACAAATAATCTGGTTGTTATCGATAGCTTTGGAGACCACACTCTCCCTGGATGGTACTGGGGCGGAAACCTTACCATGAAATATTCACATTCCCAGGATAACCTAGAAAACGGTTATGGTATAGTTTCAACCTCAACAATTAATATTTCACCTAATTCTTTTTTGGGTTTGATAAGAAAAGAAGAAAAGCTTCAGGTATCGGAAGATAACATTCTTTCTTTAATGCTTCAGGGTGTGAATAACGATTTGTCAGTAACCATACAGGTTCTCTATGACAGGAATAACGACGGCAAATATGATGAAACTAATGACACACGCCTTGAATCCAAGCCGGTTTCGCTTAATTTTTCCGGATGGAAAGAAGTGCATTTTAACATTAACCAGAGCGAGTTTAAGGTTGTTTCAAAGCTGAAAGATGAAGATTTTTCGGTTCTTGAAAATGAGGCTATTGGGATTCAGATTTCATACGCTGCGGGAAAAGATTTTAAATCAGGTACAATTGAAACCGGTGTTGCAATGGTTGCAGAGCGCTTCAATAAAGAAGTTAAGATGGAAATTGCACAGGATAATACCTCAGCCGGCGAATCATACTTCAGCACAAAAAACTATCCCAATCCGTTTAATCCCGAAACAAAGATCAACTACACATTAAAACAGGCCACCAGCGTTAAGATAACGGTTTATGACAGGCTGGGAAGGGAAGTTGTGGTTTTAGTTGATGAAAGCCAGAACGAGGGCGAGCATGAAGTTACTTTTAATGCTTCAAACCTGCCATCAGGAGTTTATTTTTACAGGATAAAGACCCCGGAGAAGGTTGAAGTAAGGAAAATGGTTTTTGCTAAATGACGAAGTCATCCTGACCCCCAGTGCTCGGGGGAAGGATTAGATTTTTTAAAGGCGTTCCAATTCGGGACGCCTTTTTTTGTTTATCACATTGCCATTCCCGCGTAGGTCTACGACTCTTCGAGTCCCAGACTCGTAGAGCGGGAATCCAGATATAAAGGTATTTTCAAACCACCCCCTTTATAGCTCCTCGCTTCGATGTTCCCTCCTTATCTAAGGAGGGGATGCTAGTTTCTGTGAGATTCTTGGAATGCTTTGCATACTAAAGGTTCAATCCCGTTCCGATATAACACCGGAACCTCTGGTTTGGTTACTGACGCCCCGTATTTTTACCCGAGAAATTTATATGGGTTTGATTTTTTACAATTGAATTATAATCTTTGAACCTTATCCCACAGGGATGTAACCATGAAACTACCAATTTATACAGTTGATGCATTCGCAGATAAGCCATTCAGCGGTAATCCTGCGGCGGTTTGCGTATTAAACGAAGCTATTTATGATTCCGCCATGCAGAACATTGCCTTTGAAATGAATCTTTCTGAAACAGCATTTGTCTTAAAAGAAGATGATGTTTACGATCTTCGCTGGTTCACACCCGCTGCCGAGGTTGATCTTTGCGGCCATGCAACTTTAGCAAGTGCGCATATTTTATGGGAGCAGGGATTACATGATACTAATAAGCAAATTAATTTTAAAACACGAAGCGGCGCTCTTATTACATATAAAAAAGGTGATGAGATTGAAATGGATTTCCCGGCAATTCCCGAAAAGGAAATATCGTACCCGGTTGAACTTATTCAAGCGCTTGGAGGTGTCAGCCCCAAATATGTAGGCATGACCAGGTGGAATTACGTTGTTGAGCTTGAAAATGAACAGGCCGTCCGCGCAGTTCAGCCCGATTTTGAATTATTGCTTGACCTTCCCGGATGGGGAACAATTATAACGGCTAAAGCTGATCCGGGTGAGTATGACTTCGTCTCAAGATTTTTTGCACCTGAAAAAGGCGTGCCGGAAGACCCTGTTACAGGTTCTGCCCATTGCGCTTTAGGGCCATACTGGCAGAAGAGGCTTGGCAAAAAAGAATTTACCGCTTACCAGGCATCTGCAAGAGGCGGGAGAGTCGGAGTCAGAGTTGAAGGCGACCGCGTATTCCTTTCCGGCAAGGCTGTAACAGTTATTAAGGGTGAAATAAATATTTAGCTATTTCGGATTTGAAAGCAAAGCAAGTTTAATAAAATAATTTTTTACTCCCTTTTTCTATGGCACTGGTATGGGATAAGTAAATTAAAAATTTATAAGCTTCACAAAGTTTATAAAGTATTAGTTTAGTTTCTAAAAAAGTTTAATAATAAGTTATTAACAATTTTTTTTTGCCTTAAGAACATTTTTCATTATATTTACAACAAGGGGAAAGCAATCAGGAGGAAAAATGGAAGCATTTGCTTTATTCTTTTTTTTTATCCTTATACCGCTTAGAGTTTTATCTCACTATAAATGGAAATATATAAAAGTAACCTATCCAAAGAAGATATTTTTTTGATTTTTTTGGGTGTTTACAGTAATATTTTTTTTCATAAGAAATTAATAATTTCTTCTTGACACTTCGGCTATTTTTTCTTAATTTTGTAAAACGTTAAATCACAGACATATAAAAAAGGATTATAAGGTGAACAATTCTATCATAAAATATAACGGGCACATTGACACAGTTCTTACAATTCCAGTCATGGGAGTAGTCCGTCCGTGGTTTAAACGGGGGTATATGAGATAACACCAATTTATATACAAATAAGTTTTAAAAACCGCGGACGTAAAGGGTTCGCGGTTTTTTTATGCAGTAAAATAATAAATTAAATGGGATTGCTTCATCCTGCTAAAGCAGGATTCGCAATTAAAAATATGAAGAGTTTTTACAAATTATTTGAAATATTAGATAAGTGGAAATACCAGTATTCCGGCGCGGCAATACTGCTTGTTGTATCTATGGGATTCAGGATGCTTGAGCCAAGGGTACTGCAGATAACGGTTGATAAAATTATTTCCTTCTTCGTTGCAAAAGGGAATACCCAGATTGCCGGTGATGATTTTATCACGCGCTTTTTATACAGCTTATTGCCGCAAATCAAAATAGAAAATGCTGGGATAATATTGTTATCATTAGGCGCTATGTTTGTTTCTATTTCTTTGCTAAGAGGAGCAACAGGTTTTTCATCAAGCGCCATAAGCGCATCTGCAACTGAAAAGGCCATAAAGAAGCTCCGAGACAGGCTGTTTCTGCACCTGCAGCATTTGCCGATGGATTATTACAGTAAAACCCCCACGGGTGAACTTATTCAGCGCTGCACAGGTGATGTAGAAACTGTCCGCAAGTTTGCATACATGCAGGTCATTGAAACTGTCAGGCTGACTTCAATTTTCACAGGCGCTTCAATAATGATGCTGATGATAAATTCTACTTATGCGCTGATTGCAATAGGCACCGTTCCGCTGGTTTTGCTGGGTTCGTTTTACTTCTTCAAAAAAGAAGGAGAAATATGGACAAAACATGAGGCTGAACAGGATAAGCTGACGGCTTTGGTTCAGGAAAATCTATCCGGTATCAGGGTTGTTAAGGCATTTGCCAAGGAAAAATATGAGATCACCAGGTTTACAAGCCAGAACGAGCTAAAACGCAGATGGGGCATAAGACTGATGAAGCTTCATTCGATTTACTGGCCGGGCTCTGATGTTATGGTTTATCTTCAGCTTGCTATTTCAATCTTTGCAGGAGTTTATTTTGTAGTAAGTAACAGTATTACTGTGGGCGAATATGTTGCGTTCTTTTCATATGCGTCTTTTGTTACCTGGCCAATGAGAAGGTTAGCCCAGCTTGTAAGCGAAATGGGTATGACCTCTGTTGCAATACAAAGGATTTATTCCATTTTAAATACAGAGCAGGAAAATTACTCGGGTTTTGGTAACAGGGGCAGAGGGCTTGCGGGAAGCATTGAATTCGATAATGTGTATTTCAAATATTCTGAACAAGAAAAAAATCATGTCTTAAGCGGAATTAGTTTTAAGATAAATCCGGGCGAGAAGATTGCGCTGCTTGGCCCCACAGGTTCGGGTAAATCAACAATTATTTCTTTGCTGATGAGGTTCTACCAGCCGGACTCAGGAGAAATAAGAATAGATGGAAAAAATATTAACGAATTTTCGCGCGGATACCTGAGAAGTAGAATTGGAGTTGTCCTGCAAAAGCCATTCTTGTTCTCTACTTCGATAATGGAGAATATTGCTTACGCAGACCCTGATACGCATATAGATGAGGTGGTTGAGTCTGCTAAGGTTGCCAATATTCATGATATTATTATGGATATTTTCCCCAATGCTTACGATACGGTTGTTGGGGAAAAAGGGGTAACGCTCTCAGGCGGCCAGAAACAGCGTGTAACACTGGCTCGGACTTTGCTGAAAGATCCGGATGTTCTTGTTCTTGATGACTCAACCTCATCGGTTGATACGGAAACCGAATTTGAAATTCAGAAGGCATTGCGCAATATAACTGATGGAAAAACCACCATTGTTATTGCTCATAGGATAACTTCCGTGCAGGATTGCGATAGAATAATAGTACTTGATAAGGGAAAGGTTATAGAACAGGGTTCGCATGAGGAGCTAATAAGCAATGACGGGTTCTATAAGAAGATATTTGATATCCAGGTATCAATTGAAGAAGAAATCGAAAATGATGTAATGAATGTGAAAGGTGAAGCGTCAAACTTGAAAAGAGGAATGAAAAGTAAAGGTATTTACGCAAATTAAAAAAAGAGACCTTCGTCCCATAAGGGTTCAGGGTTAATAATGAAATCAAAGATCAAAATATTCGGGGAAGTTGACGAAAGGGCGGTAGCTCAAATTGAGCGCTGTTCAACAGATGGTGATTATGCCGTTCTTTGTGCGGATAACCACGTTGGCTACAGCATGCCAATTGGCGGAGCCGTTGCTTATAAAGATTACATCAGTCCATCCGGTGTTGGTTTCGATATTGCATGCGGCAACAAGGCGGTTAAAACGGATATAATGGCTAAAGATATAGATAAGAAAAGAATAATGGATGAGATAGCGCGCAGAATTAGCTTTGGCATTGGCAGAGTAAACAATGAGCCTGCTGACCATCCTGTAATTGATGAAATAGCGGGAACCGATTTTAAACCGCAAAAGAATATGGCTAAGCTGGCAAGCGGGCAGCTTGGGACTGTAGGCAGCGGCAATCACTACGTTGATCTTTTTGAAGATAAAGATGACGTTTTATGGGTTGGAGTACACTTCGGCTCACGCGGGTTCGGGCACAAAACGGCAATGGGTTTCCTGGCACTTGCAAAGGGACTTAAATTTGAAGAGAAGCCCCGTGATGCTAACAGTATGGACGCGCCGCCAACTTTGCTTGATATAAAAAGCGAGCTTGGGAAGGATTATATACAGGCAATGAAGCTTGCGGGTGAATATGCCTATGCGGGACGCGACCTGGTGGTTAAAAAAGTTCTTGAAATACTCGGTGCAAAATCCATTTTTGAAGTTCATAATCATCATAATTTTGCCTGGCTTGAAGAACACTTCGGGAGAAAATACTGGGTAGTAAGGAAAGGCTGCACGCCTGCGTTCCCCGGCCAGCAGTCGTTTATAGGCTCAACAATGGGCGGGACATCTTACATAATAGAAGGTGTGGATTCGGACGAATCGAAGAACTCACTGTATTCAACAGTTCATGGAGCGGGAAGAGTAATGTCCAGAACCAAAGCTGCCGGTAAAAGAAAGTGGAAGCATGGAAAAATGATACATGTCACAAGGGGTGAGATCAATTTTAAAAGAGTGAAAGAAGAATTAAAACAAAAGGGTATCGAGCTTCGCGGCGGCGGCGCAGATGAAGCACCTGAAGTGTATAAAAATTTGAACGAGGTTCTAAATTATCATCAAAATACAATTAAGATACTTAGCAGATTGAAACCCATAGGTGTGGCAATGGCGGGAGAAGATGTGTATGATCCATATAAAGATTGATCACTTGAAATGTAAAATGTAACGAAAAACATGAAGAATGAAAAGTGAAAAGACAAAAAAAAGAGAGAAAGGAAAGGAATGTCAAAATTAAAGGATAAGCAATTTAAAACTAAGGGGTCGTTGTATCCTTTTTTAAGGAGACTGTTAACATACAGCTTTAAATATCCAAAGTGGGTAGCGGGCTTTACCGGCTTCGTATTGCTTGTTGCTCTTATTGAAGCAATTTACCCGCTTGTATGGAAAAGCCTGATCGACAATATTATTGTTCCCGCTGTCGAGTCACTCAAAACTACGGGAACATACAATGTTGACCAAACCGCAGTTATATACTATGGATTAATTTTCCTGGGATTGGGATTAACTCTGGCCGGAGGAGTATTTGGCTTTATTAATTTTGCAGGCAGGATACAGGAATATGTAATGTATGATATAAGACAGCAGCTGTTTATAAAACTGCAGGAACTTTCGTTTTCGTTTTATGACAGGTCTGCTGTTGGATGGCTGCTTTCAAGGATATCTTCAGACACAATAAAAGTTACAGAGCTCATCTCATGGAACATGATAGAAATAATCTGGGGAGTTGGCATGATAATATTCTGCGTAACTGTAATGTTTATTTACAACTGGAAGCTTGCAATTATTGTAACCACAGCTATTCCTGTATTGATGCTGGTATCTATAAAATTAAGAATGCTGATATTAAAATATTCACGAGAGGCAAGAAAATATAACAGCGAAATTACTGCAAGGTTTAATGAGCACATTAACGGAGTTGAGGTTAACAAAAGCCTTGTCCAGGAGAAACGGGTAAGTGAAGATTTCGACATTCTAAGTGAAAAAATGAGGATTTCTTCATATAAATCGGCATATTTTTCTGCAATCTTTATGCCGCTTATAATATTCGGCGGCTCAACTGCTGCTGCATTTGTTGTGTATTATGGCGGTTCTATGGCTGTTGCAATACCTGCCGAGATTACGGTCGGAACGCTTGCCGCATTTTTTGGGTATGCTACTATGATATTCGAGCCCATACTTGATATATCAAGATTCTATTCACAAGCACAGAATAGCATCTCGGCAGGGGAGAGAATATTTTCACTAGTAGATACGAAAGCTCAAATAGTAGATAAATATGGCGCAGAAGATTACGAAAGAATCGATGGGAATATAGAATTTGAAAACATATCATTTCAGTATGAGCAGGGCAAGCCCGTTATAGAAAACATGAATCTGGATATTAAGGCCGGAGAGAGTATTGCACTTGTTGGAGAAACCGGAAGCGGTAAATCAACAATTATTAATCTTATCTGCCGTTTTTATGAACCAACCGGCGGAAGAATTAAAATTGACGGAATTGATTACAAAGATAAGACGATGTTTAGCTTAAGGAGCCAGCTGGGTGTTGTGCTGCAGACTCCGCATTTGTTTTCAGGTACTGTTAAGGAAAATATTAAATATGGCAGGGAAGAGGCAGAGGATATGGAAGTAATAAATGCCTTAAAAATAGCCGGGGCGGATGATTTCATAACAAGACTTGATGAACAGGTAGGCGAAGGCGGCGAAAATCTTTCAATGGGTGAAAAACAGCTTGTTTCGTTTGCCCGCGCTATCCTTGCTGATCCCCGAATATTTATAATGGACGAGGCTACTTCATCGGTTGATACCTTAACTGAAGCGCGGATCCAGCACGGCATAGTCGGAATAATGGAAGGCAGAACATCTATTATTATTGCACACAGGCTATCCACAATAAAGCATTGCGATAGAATTCTTGTGATAAAAAAGGGAAAGATACTTGAAGATGGCAATCATTATGAACTGATGAAAGCAAAAGGAATATATTACAATTTATATACAAGGCAGCTTCGCGCACAAAGGGAAAAAGAAGCAATAGAAGAAAAAATTGGAAGAGTAAGTGAAGCAATCCCGCTTTAATGAGGCTGCTTCACGGCTTCGCTCCTCGCAGCTGAAAGGACAAAAAATGAACGAATATTATTATAACGAAACAGTAACCAGATTTTATGATGCTGTTTATAATAACTTCCCGAACTTAAAAACGGGTGAGAAGTTTTATCTTGAT
>DASXTZ010000017.1:0-3017 GCA_036505135.1 Ignavibacteria bacterium | reverse complement strand
GACGAAATGTAACCAGCGGTTAAAGCTGTATTGTCATTAACCCTCACGATATTAATTAATGATACTGTAGCCGGGATTCCATTACCGCTTACATTTATCCAATTAACTCCGCGATTGGTCGTCTTTAATACTGTTCCGCTGTAACCGCAAATCCATGCACTTTGCGATGTTTCGTAATTTGGGGTTGAAGATACCGATGTAAGCTGAACAGTAACACCTGATGTTTGCTCTACCCATCCCCACTGAGAGTAAATATTTGTGCTAGTTATTAAAGCCAGAAAAAGGGTAATAGTTGTTTTCATTTCACACCTCTTTTTTTAAGGTTATAAAATTATTTTATTAAAATCATTTTTTTTGTTTGTAAAAATCCATTCGTTTCTAATTTATAATAGTATATACCTGATGAAATCCTGTCAGGCACATCCCATTTGTACTCATAGCTTCCCGCAATTAGATTTTCATTAATAAGTTTTGCAATCTCGCTGCCGAGCGAGTTGTATACTGTCAATTCCACGTAAGAAGATTTTGGAACATCAAATCTTATTGCTGTTGAAGGATTGAAAAGATTAGGATAGTTTTGGTGCAGGGAAAATGAGCTTGGAATTTCATTGCCAATAGAAATTATTCCTGCCTGGGCTGCGCGATATGTTATTCCGCCGTTACTTCTTACTGCCCAAAATGGCCCGGCCAGCATATTCCCTCCAATGTATCTGTAGTTTCCTGATGGGGCTGTGAATGCTATTGTAAAGTTAGTCCCTCCGAATCCGGAATATATGCTGGTACTAGACCTAACATAATAACATGTTAGTATTTGAGGTGGATTATCAAAAATTGCGTTTTCACCGGTTATGCCGCCAAAATTCCCGGTCCCTATTGTTGTTTGAGGTGTCCAATTTAATCCTCCGTTTGAAGTCCTTAACATTGTTGCACCTGCCATTAAACCATCGTTATAATCACCATTTGAAGCGAAATATAAAGCATAGGAATTTAATTCACCTCCTGTGGGCTGGATAACCCAGCTATTTCCTCCATTGCTTGAATAATATAATCTTGTATTGTTAGTACCAATCCATATCCTATTTGTCGGAGTGCAAAACATGGCATTATTCCAGCCAGCTTCAGCTCCTGCCTGTGATAAATATAATCCTGTAGAATCCCAGTTTGCCCCGCTGTTACTGGATTTCCACAAGGACCATCTGCCTCCTACAGGGTCGCCGCACATAAATAAATTTGAAGAACCTATTTTCCCAATTGCATCGATAAAACCATTAGCCTCTGTAAATACCTGCTGCCAGTTACTGCCGCCATTTGTTGTTCTGTAAACATAAGTAGTCGTTCCAATATATCCTGCAGTTAAAGCCATACTGGCATCAATTCCTAAAATGTTAATTAATTGAACGGTGGCAGGAATTCCGTTTCCGCTTACGTTTGCCCAGTTCATTCCGTTATTTGTTGTTCTTAGCACGGTTCCGCTGTAGCCGCAAATCCATCCATTTCCCAGGATATTGGGTACAGAAACTGATGTCAGCTGTACTGTAACTCCGGATGTTTGCTCCATCCACCCTTGCGAAAATGTATTGAATGACAGAAAGAATAAGAATACAAGAGTAGTTATTGTTTTCATTTTTATACCTCCATTTTTTATGGGTTGCCATAAAATAATGCAATTAAAAAGGCACTACAATGAAAAAACGGGTGGTTAACGGTGCGGCGAAAAGATTATTAAGGGAATTTTGCTATTTTTTAGATTTATCTGACAGGTAATAATACAAATATAGTTACATCCCACAATGCGTGAGAAATTATTCCAGGCCAGAGCGATTTATACCGCTTAAATATCCATCCCCAAAACAAGCCGCATATCAATGCCGCCATAAACAGCATGAAGTTCAACGCAAAGATGTGGACTGCGCCGTAAATAAGCGAAGCAATGAGCCATCCTTTATTTTCGCCGAGTTTCTCCTGAAGCGTATCCTGCACAAAGCCGCGCCAGAAAACTTCTTCAGCGGGACCAATTATGAATCCCAGCAGCAATGCGATAATTACTGGATCCAATAATGCTTTATTGCCGTAGACTCCAATAACCTGTTTATCAGCAAACGGCAGGATTAGCTTTGAAACAAAATCACCCGCATAAAAAATAAAATATAAGATTGCAGCGGAAACTATACCGATTAGAATGTATTTTGGCTCAAAGTAATAAAGACGATAGTTAATAGCTTCGCCTGCACGATGATTGAAGTATAAACCAAGCGCCGCTAGTAAAGAGGCTGCAATTGTCATTTCAATCCAAAAGTTATGATGTTTTAAGAAAAACATTTCCAGCCAGAAAAGGGCAGCGAGAATAATCAGAAATATTAATGCTTTAATTCTTGACATATAATTAATGTTTTGTTATCAATATACAATCCGATGACTTGGAGTCACCGGCTGAAGAATTTATGCAATTTTAATCAAGCTCATTGAATCCCTGTAATTCATTAAAAAATGCTCTTTAATATTTTCATTTTCCGTCTTTCTGAGCTGAGGGTCGTCATCAATTAGCCTGAATGCGGCCTCCCGTGCTTTTTCTACGATTAATTTATCATTAACAAGGTCGGCGGCTGTGAATTTTAGCTCACCCGATTGCCTTATTCCAAAAAACTCGCCGGGTCCCCGAAGTTTCATATCTGTTTCAGAAATCTTAAATCCATCGGTAGTTTCAACCATAATATTAAGCCTTTCCTTTGATATATCAGCCAGCTTATTATCTGCCATAAGTATGCAGTATGATTGTTCTCCGCCTCTTCCAACCCTGCCCCTAAGCTGGTGCAGCTGCGAAAGTCCGAAGCGCTGGGCCTCTTCAATAACCATTATTGTCGCATTGGGAATATCTATACCTACTTCTATTACAGTTGTTGATACCAGTATATCTATTTTGCCTTCCTTGAAATCATTTATTGTTTCATCGATTTCATACCAGAACATTCGCCCATGGATAAGGCCAACCTTTAAATCAGGGAAAATATTTTTTTTCA
>DASXTZ010000016.1:0-3998 GCA_036505135.1 Ignavibacteria bacterium | reverse complement strand
CTGGGGAATTTATTGAGACACGGAAAATGGTGTTAATAAGGTAAAGCTTGTCTGGGACGATTTTACGAATTAACGATTTTACCTGTTTAACTGCTTCACTTCCACTTCGGCTCGTAAATTCTTTTAATACCAGTTGCCTTACCTGTTTGCAAATCAACATTAATAACAACAGCATTTATCTTAACATCGCCTGTTGCAACGTTTACTTTGTGGGGTGTCTGGTAATAAAACCGTGATATGGAGGCTTCTCTGTCACCGCCTATTACACCATCAAAGCCGCCCGTCATGCCTACATCTGATATATAAGCAGTGCCGTTTGGCATGATATGTTCATCCGCTGTCTGTACATGTGTATGAGTTCCAACAACAGCGCTGACCTTGCCGTCAAGATACCAGCTGATTGCAATTTTCTCAGCCGTTGCTTCTGCATGCATATCAACAAGAATAAGATTTGTCTCCTTTTGCAGCTTATGCAAAATTTTATCCGCAGTGCGGAAAGGACAGTTTAAAGTTGAAATATAAACTCGCCCCATTAAATTAATTACAGCAAATTTGAACAGCCCGCCATCAATCGTAACAGGATAAACCTGCCATCCGCGGCCATAAACATCTTCATGATGGTTTGCCGGACGCAGGAGACGGACTTCTTCAGCTATATACTTTACGGATTGGATCTTACTAAAAGTATGGTTGCCGCCTGTGAGACACTGTATACCTGCATCAAAAGCGCGTTTGCAGTCCTTATCAAGGACGCCCTTTCCGCCCGATAGGTTTTCTCCGTTGGCTGCAACAAAATGTATGTTGTTATCCTGAACAAGCTTTTTAAGATGATCCTCAACATACTTAAGCCCGGGTTCGCCTACAAGGTCGCCAATAAATAATATGTTAAACGTGTTAGGCACTGTTTGTCATTCCCGCCTGCCTGCAGCAGGCAGGCGAAAGCGGAATCCAGATTACTATATTTATAATTTATTAATGAGATTGTTTCATCCACTAAAGCGGATTCGCAATGAAAAATCAGTAGCTTTCAGATTTATTAGGAAATTTTTTATCCTTAACATCTTTTATATAATTTTTGAAAGCATCTTTTGATAGCTTGGCAATATCAAGATATCGCCGGACAAATCTGGGGCGGAAAAGCTCAGTCATCCCCAGCATATCGTGTGTAACAAGTATCTGGCCGTCGCAATGTATTCCTGCACCAATACCTATTGTTGGTATTTTTACAGAGTCAGTTACTTTTTTTGCAAGCTCTGCGGGAATTTTTTCAAGTACTACGGCAAAACTTCCGGCTTCTTCAAGTATCTTTGCATCTTTTTGAATTTGTTTTGCTTCCTTCGGGTCAGTACCCCGCGTTACATATGTTCCGAAGATGTTAATTGATTGCGGGGTTAACCCCAGATGTCCCATTACAGGGATACCAACTTTACGAAGATGCTGAACAACTTCGGCAATACGCTCGCCGCCCTCAAGCTTTACCGCATCGCATCCGGTTTCTTTCATTACTCTTCCGCAGTTCCTAACCGCTTCTTTCAGGTCAACATGATAACTCATAAAAGGAAGGTCAACAACCATAAGCGCTTTTTGCACTGCTTTCTTAACGATTTTTGCGTGATATATCATTTCATCAAGAGTAACAGGCAGCGTTGTAGGGTTGCCCTGAATAACATTTCCCAGTGAATCACCAACAAGCAAAACATCGATACCGGCTTCATCAAGATATCTTGCCATAAGAAAATCATAAGCAGTGAGTGCGGCAATCTTTTCGCCCTTCTGCTTCATTTCAACAAGCCGTTTTGTAGTTACTTTTTTACGTTCTTTCATCAGTTAAATGAAGATTCAATTCTTTCTGAAACAAAATCCGGAACCCTGTTTATATGCTTAAATTCAATATTGAAGGTTTCTTTAAATCCACTGAACACTGCATTTGAAACCTCTTCATAACCAACAGACCTGCCTGTGATTTCATTTAAACAAATTGTTTTATCATCAATTTCCTTTTTCATTTTAAGCCGATGTTCAGCTGTAATATTCAGGTAATTCGCTATGTTTTTGTGATGTGTTCCTATTAGTATAGAGCCATGCTGCAAAACAAAATTGCCGAATTTCCGTTGAGCACTTCCTACAAGCTTTTTGCCTTTATAGTTGATCTCATTTTTTATGGCGCTGTTAAAGCAAAGGTTATACATTCCGGTTTTCATCAGCTTCAAAATATCGGGAGTATCTTTGGTAAAAGAAAGCTTTTGCAGTTTAGGGTCTAGTGTTTTTAAACCATTTAAAATGGCAAGTGAGATATCACGATACAGCTCATGAACCTGGCGCTGGGATTTGAATACAACAGAGTATGTCAATTCCTCTGAATGTAGCACAGCCCTTCCGCCGGTTGGACGGGTAACGACATCGATATTTTCAGCCTGACACTTTTTATAATCAATATAAAGTGCATTGGAAGCTTTATTCTGGTTATATCCAAGGGATAATGCGTAGGGCTTCCATCTGTAAAAACGAAGAAAAGATGTTCCGTCTTCCCTGCATCGTTCAACCAGCTCAAGATCAAAAGCCATATTATGGTTGCCGGTTCGGAAACCGGAATCAAAAAATTGCCAGTCCTGCCTGCCGAGGTCCTGGTGCAGGCAAATATTATTTTCGGATAATTCCACGTTCGCTCGATTGTACAAATTCAATAATATTTTTTACTTCATCGGTCATAGGAATAGAATCTTTTGCAGCTTTTAAAGCGTCACTTATATTATATTTTGACCCGTAAATATAGTTATAAACCTGCTTAATATGTTTTAACTGTTCATCGGTGTAACCTCTCCGCTTTAAGCCAACTATGTTTAGACCTTTATAATTCAACGGGTATCCTCCTGCGAGGATATACGGCGGAATATCCTGTGAAACATGCGAACCAAATGCAACAAATGAGTGGCAGCCGATCCTGACAAACTGGTGAATCCCAACCATTCCACCTATAATAGCCCAGTCATTTATTTCAACGTGCCCGCCCATGTTAATGGCATTTGCAAGAATTACATTGTTCCCAATCAGCGAATCATGCGGGATATGAACATAGGCCATTATGTAACAATTTTTACCTACAGCGCTTTTTCCCCGTGCTTTGGTACCTCGGGCTAAGGTTACAAATTCACGTATAACTGTATTTTCACCCACCTCAAGCGTGGTAGATTCGCCCGAAAATTTCAGGTCCTGAGGCTCGCATGATAGCACCGCTGAATGAAAGATACGGACTCCGTTTGATATCCTGGCGCCATTATGTAAAACTGCTGAGTTTGCAATCGAAACGTTATCGCCTAATACAACATCATCCTCAATTACGCTAAAATGCCCGATTGAAAAGTTTTTTCCTATCCTGGCATTTGGAGATACAACGGCCTTTTCACTTATTTTGTTCAACAGGAATATCTACCCTAACGTTTTATCAATAATAACATTATCCAAATCAGCAGAAGTTTTAGTTATCATTTCGCCGATAAGTCCAATTGAAAAAAACTGGAGGCCAACAATTGCAAGAAGTATACCGATAAAGAACAGCGGCCTGCCGCTGATGGGAATGGATTCAACGAACTTCATAATTGTAAGATATAAAAGTATAAGAAAGCCTGCCATGAAGCTCACCAGCCCCATAAAACCAAACAGATGGAGAGGGCGTTTCATGTATTGAGTTGTAAAAACAACCGTAATCAGATCAAATATTCCATTAACAAAACGTGAAATGCCAAACTTTGTTTTACCGTACTTGCGTTCATGATGAACAACAGGAATTTCGGTAACTTTATAGCCTGAAAGGTGAGCGATTGCAGGAATGTAGCGGTGCATTTCGCCGTACACTTTTATATTTTTTACAACTTCACGAACATAAGCCTTAAGCCCGCAGTTAAAATCATGCAGCCTTAGCCCAACCATAATACTTGTAACAAGATTAAATAGTTTTGATGTATGCTTTTTGATAAACGGGTCTTTGCGGATTTTTTTCC
>DASXTZ010000015.1:0-4333 GCA_036505135.1 Ignavibacteria bacterium | reverse complement strand
GGGGTGTTACAAAATGAATATCAACTTTATCGCGCATCTGTCTTTCGGTAAAGTACCAGTCAGCAAGGAATACAAACTCAAGTGGTGCAACGGGACATTTAATAGGCATTTCGGTAATATTCAGAACCAGCTTGCCGCCTTCCCAGTGTTTAAAGAAATTAGCCAATGAACAGGCACCCTCAATTGTATAAAAATCGAAGATTGATTTATGCCACTGACCGTTTTTAAGGCCCTCGGTCTCTTCAGGTTTTATTTTAGAGCCGGTAGCTATAATTAAATAATCATAACTTAAAACCTGATTATTTTTCAGGATCACTTTGTTTTCGTTTGGTTCAATTTTCTCTATCTCTGACATTATTACGTTTGTGCCCGAGGGGAAAAAATCTCTTTTTGGTTTTATAACATCTTTGCGGGTATATATTCCGAATGGAATAAATAAAAACCCGGGCTGATAATAATGCGTTTCAATTTGGTCAACTATTGTTATTTGCCATTCATTCTTATCCAGCGCCGCACTTAATTTGTTCAGCATCATCGTTCCTGCTGTCCCCGCACCAAGTATTACTAATTTTTTCATGTTCATATCCTAAAGTTTTTAAAAATATTATGGTAAGTTATGAGTTAAATCTCTTATCTCAGCTTTAATAGTACTGCAGTTAGCATAATTTTTATAAACCAGACACTCTCTGCAGTCTCTGTTTGTACAGTAATTATTTTCATGCTTTAAAGCCCAGCAGGGTTTTGAATGTTCATAGAAAGCACTGCAGCCATTCTTCCGCTCATTGCAGCCCGTTATTTGCCAGCAGGGTATTAATGATAAAATAGTCTTAATTCCGTTTATACTTATCTTGTCTTCGTTTATTGTTCTTCTTATGCACTCAATTCTTTCGATATCATCTTTCGAATATAATCTTTGTTTTGAGCTTCTTTTGTAAGGAATGATCAATCCTTCCTTTTCATACATTCTTAAAGTATGTATGGAAATATTTAATAATTTCGCAGCAGTTCTGATTGGAAATATCGGTTCGTTATTTGGGAAATTTATATCCACTTTCCTGCCTTAATGTTAGTATTTATAAGTATTCACTTTTTTAATATCTATAAGTATCAACTATTACAAAAATACTATCAAAGCCTGCCTAAAAACTATGATGTGCATCATATTATGATATGATTTATATCACATTTTAAATTGTTAAGTGGCCGAATTAAATACCTGTAAAATCATAAATTATTTAGAATTTTATTAAAAAAATAAAACCCTAATACAAAAATTATCACTTATTTTAATTTTATAAGGGTTCTTGGATTTACATCTTATTGTGAATTGAATATATGCGTAAAAATTACTAAATTTGTAGTTCTCAAAATTAAGGGGCTATAGCTCAGCTGGTCTACGACTCTTCGAGTCGAAGACTCGTAGAGGAGAGCGTCTGAATGAAGTTCTTTGTTTATATAATTGAGAGTTTGGTTGATAATACTTTTTATATCGGTCAAACTAATAATCTGAAAAATCGGCTCAAAAGACATAACAAAGGTATGATTAAATCGACCAAAGCAAAGAGACCTTACAGATTATGTTATTTTGAAGAGTACCAAACTAGGGGCGACGCAATGAATAGGGAATGGGAAATAAAGAAAAAATACAACACTGAACGAAAAACAAGATTAATTGGTTCATTCGATAATTCCAAATTAACTGAATATTTGGGGCTATAGCTCAGCTGGGGAGAGCGTCTGAATGGCATTCAGAAGGTCAGGAGTTCGATCCTCCTTAGCTCCACACCCGGCAAAGGTAAAACAGGAAGAATTTAATAAATAATCAACAATCATGTTCGCAATTGTAAATATTAGAGGAAAACAATACAGGGTTACAAATAATGACAGGTTATTTGTATCAAGGTTAAAAGAAGATATTGGTTCAAAAGTTTCTTTTGATAATGTGCTTATGTACAGCAAAGATGATAAATCATTTACCGTAGGATCGCCAAAGCTGCCCATGAAAATAGAGGCAACTGTTATAAATCATGTTAAAGATGACAAGGTAATGGTATTCAAAAAGAAAAGAAGAAAAGGCTATAAAAGAACTAAAGGCCACAGGCAGCAATATACTGAAATTGAAATAAATTCCATATCATAACAAAAAAAGTATTTCTTAATCAACGAATATTCTGATAAATTAAAAATAGATTCCCGCCTTCGGGGGAATGCATAAAGAAAATGGCTCATAAAAAAGGTTTAGGAAGCACGAAAAATGGCCGCGATTCAAATGCACAGCGGCTTGGAGTAAAAAGATTCGGCGGTGAATTTGTCACTGCAGGAAGCATTATTGTCAGGCAGCGGGGAACCAAATTTTCCCCCGGTTTAAACGTTAAGATCGGGAAAGATGATACGTTATTTTCTGTTATTGATGGAAATGTAAAGTTTACAAATGTAAATAAGAATAAAAAAAAGATAAGTGTCATTCCTGCTGAATCAAAATAAAGTTATCGCAAAATAGCTTAAATAATTATAGAGTGAACATGATGTGTTCACTTTTTTTTTAATTAACCTTGAATCCACCTGCCTGCTGCTCCAACGAGTTAACGATTCGCAGGAGTCGTAACAGGCAGGTAAATTAAATACTACGCTAAATTGAAAGTATCAGTTATAGGTGCAGGCAATGTGGGAGCAACCTGCGCAGATGTTTTAGCTCACAGGGAAGTTACAAACGAAGTTGTTTTACTTGATATAAAGGAAAATTTTGCAGAGGGAAAAGCCCTTGACCTCTGGGAAACAGCCCCGATTGAGTCTTACGATACACGGCTTTATGGTACAACAAACGATTATTCAAAAACTGCAGATTCGGAGGTGGTCGTAATTACATCAGGTCTGCCAAGAAAACCCGGTATGAGCAGGGATGACCTGATTTCAACTAATGCAAAAATTGTAAAAGGTGTCACTGAAAATGTAATTAAATATTCACCAGATGCAAAGTTAGTTATCGTATCGAACCCTCTGGACGTTATGACCTACTGCGCTTATGTTACTTCAAAGCTGCCCTCGACAAAGGTTTTTGGTATGGCGGGAATACTTGATACTGCAAGATACCGCGCATTTCTTGCCAGCGAGCTTAATGTATCTCCAAAGGATATTCAGGCTGTCCTTATGGGAGGACATGGAGATACTATGGTACCTCTTCCCCGTCATACTACAGTGGGAGGTATTCCTGTTTCAGAATTATTGAGCAAAGAAAGGCTTGATGCAATTATCCAAAGAACAAAAGTAGGAGGCGGTGAGATTGTAAATCTTCTTGGTACATCAGCCTGGTATGCACCCGGCGCTGCTGCAGCACAAATGGCGGAAGCAATAGTCCGCGATCAGCGCAGGGTTGTTCCTGTTTGTGCATGGCTTGAAGGAGAATATGGCTTAAATAAAATTTACCTTGGCGTTCCGGTAATTCTTGGCAAAAACGGAATTGAAAGAATAATCGAGCTTAAGCTGAACGATGCCGAAATTAAAATGCTTCATGAATCAGCAAAGGCGGTTAAAGAAGTTATGGATGTGTTTGATAATCTAAGCTTAATGTAATTCTGAGCGAAGCGAAGAACCTTATTAAAAAAGCCTGTTAACCAGGCTTTTTCTTTTACAGACTATTCCAGAACACTCATTTTATAATTTATCTAAAACCTTTTACTTTTTTTTAATTAATAAAGTAAACTCAGAACCTTTTCCTTTGTTCCTGTAATCTAATTTATCAACCATTGCTTTAGCAATATAAACTCCCCTTCCGTGCTCATTCAGCAAACGCTCTAATTCAGTAGGATCAGGCAAGTCTGAAATAATAAATCCTCCCCCCTCATCTTCGATTGTAATCTTCATTTCTGTATTATCAAACTCTATAGTTATACATACTTTTTTAGCAGCATCTTCTTTATTACCATGAACGATAGCGTTCATTACCAGTTCAGTAACAGCTATCATCGTTTTTCCGTATTGCTCATTTGATAGGCCAAATTCCTTATTGGCATCAAGCATTAACGCTTCAACTTCCTTAATACGTTTTTTTTCCGAACTTATTTCAATACAAAGCTGTTTCATCAAAAGTTCCAGGATGCGTTTAAAAATATATTACTGTTCTGGCTGCCCGGCAAACCATTACCATAAGAATAATAATCATAGCTTCCTATCAGATCAATCCTCGAATTATTTTCCCACTCAAATCTAAATCGCAGAAACGGACCATTTGTTCTGACAAATGTATCAAAAATTCTTTCTCCATTTACGTAATTAAATCTTCTTTGTTCAAAAAATTTATAGCCTGCAGAGACAATAATAAATTTATTAAAAAAAT
>DASXTZ010000014.1:0-3762 GCA_036505135.1 Ignavibacteria bacterium | reverse complement strand
AAGAGATATTCTGAATAAAACTAAAGATAATAATAATGTTTAGTGTGAAAAATGTATATCTTAAAAATTTTTTCAAAAAGAAATTATATTTTATTTCAATACCTTAGTTAAAAAGTTGCCTGTAAAGGATTTCTTGTTTTTTGCAATTTCTTCGGGGGTGCCCTTTGCGATTACTTCGCCTCCCTTATCGCCGCTATCGGGACCGAGATCAATTATATAATCTGCGCATTTTATCACTTCAAGGTTATGCTCTACCACTAAAATAGAGTTACCCTTTGTAATCAGCTCATTAAAGCATTTCAACAGCTTTGATATATCATGCAAATGCAGCCCGGTTGTGGGCTCGTCAAAAATGAACAATGTTTTCTCACCCGGGTTCTGGAATGAAAGATGATAAGCAAGCTTAATCCTTTGCGCTTCACCGCCCGATAAAGTAGTGGCTGACTGGCCAAGCCTTAAATATCCAAGCCCTACATCATCAAGAATCTTAAGCTTCTGTACTATTTTCTGATGTTCTTTAAAGAATGTAAGAGCCTCGGTTATACTAAGATCAAGTACATCGCTTATGTTCTTTCCTTTGTATTCAACTTCAAGGATTTCGTTTTTATAACGCTTGCCTTTACATACATCGCATTCAAGAAATATATCAGCCATAAATTGCATTGCAATTTTGATAACCCCCGAGCCTTCGCATGTTTCACACCTGCCGCCGGGAACGTTAAACGAAAAATTCCCTGCAGTAAATCCCCTATTCCTTGATGCAGGAAGAGAACCATAAAGGTCACGAACCATGTCAAATATTTTCATATATGTCACAGGGTTTGAGCGGGGCGAACGCCCTATCGGAGTCTGATCAACCAGCTCAACTGCGTGAATGTGCTGGTATCCGCGAAGCTCGCGGTGCTGCCCAATTTTTTCGTTGTAAATACCATCAAGTTTTTTCTTAAGCGCGCCGTAAAGTATATCGCTTATCAAAGTTGATTTCCCCGAGCCGCTTACTCCGGTTATACAAGTAAACACCCCAAGGGGAATATTAACATCGATATCCTTCAAATTATTTTCCGATGCGCCAAGTATGGAAATATAATGTCCATTCGAATTTCTTCGCCTTGAAGGTGTGTCGATCCTCATTTTGCCGGTTAAATACTTCGCCGTTATTGAATCGGCCTTCTTTATATCTTTCAGGTTGCCTGCGTAAACCACTTCTCCGCCAAACTCACCAGCTTTCGGGCCTATATCAATTACATAATCAGATGAATTTATCATGTCAGGGTCATGCTCAACAACTATAACCGAGTTGCCTATATCACGCAAAGATTTTAATATATTAATCAGGCGGTCATTATCCCGCGGATGCAGGCCAACACTGGGTTCATCAAGAACATAAATTGAACCAACGAGTGATGACCCGAGAGATGTTGCAAGGTTAATTCTCTGGCTTTCGCCTCCCGAAAGTGTGCTTGTCAGGCGGTCAAGAGTAAGATAGCCAAGGCCAACTTCATATAAATATGTAAGGCGGTTTTTAATTTCATCAAGTATCCTGCCGGCAATTTGCCGGTCAATTTCATTAAGCTCAATATCTTTGAAAAAATGATGCAGTTCTTCTATATTGCTGATAACAATATCAGCTATTGTTTTATCGTGGAACTTCACATATAAAGCTTCTTTGCGAAGCCGCGAGCCGCCGCATTCAGAGCATCTTGTATATGCACGGTAACGGCTAAGCAGCACCCGGTAATGAATTTTATATGCAGCTTCACGCTCAACCATTTTAAAGAACTTGTTAATACCGATATACTCGCCTGTTCCGTTAAACACCTTATCAAGCTCTTCTTTATTA
The DNA here is from genome assembly GCA_036505135.1 of Ignavibacteria bacterium. Taxonomy (GTDB): domain Bacteria; phylum Bacteroidota; class Ignavibacteria; order Tepidaquicellales; family OLB5; genus DASXTZ01. Next base: position 1,922 of record DASXTZ010000014.1, on the reverse strand, counting down.
AGGTCTTTGAATGGAACGTGTATTCTTATATTATTTCTTTTGCCTTCATAAATTAAGTCGCTTAAATGCTTGCTATGTTTTGGAGTTGTGAAAGGATGTATTGCATTCTGAAATATTGATTTATTCTTATCGGGAACAATCAGGTCGCGGTCAAGATCGATTGTTTCACCAAAGCCTTGGCATTTAGGGCACGCCCCTACCGGATTGTTAAATGAAAACAAAAGCGGCTCCGGGTCTTCGAACCTTATTCCATCCGCTTCAAGATGCTGATTAAAAGCATATTCAGTAAATCCCCCAGTGTTATATTCCCCTCTTGAAAGAGGTGGCTCCGCTTTAGCGGTGACGGGGTGTGTTACATTATTTTCCACCATTACATATAAATATCCGTCGCCTTCGGTGTAAGCAAGCTCAAGCGAGTCTGTTAATCGCTGGGTTTGCTCGGAATCTCCTGCCCGTTCCGCAGGCGGGTCGGTAGGCAGATCTTTATTCAGAATCAAACGGTCAACAAGAACTTTAACATCCTTAAGCTTAATCTTTTTTTCATCATAAGGCTGATTTAAATCAACGAAGTCTTTCCCGTTCCATATTCTGAAAAAGCCTTTTTGCTTTAAATTCTCCAGTTCCTGCTTAACTGTTTTTGCTTCATGCGTATGGATTGGATATAGGATAAAGAGTCTGGATTTGTCCCCGAATTCATTTATGAATTTTATAATATCTTCAACCGAATCACGTTTGACTACTTTGCCTGAAACCGGGCTGATTGTTTTTCCTGCGCGGGCAAACAACAGGCGCAGATAATCATATATCTCCGTAGATGTTCCAACAGTGCTTCGCGGATTACGGGTTGAAGTTTTAACTTCAATTGCCATTGATGGAGCAAGCCCGGTAATAGAATCGACATCAGGCTTATTGATACGTTCAAGGAATTGGCGTGCATAAGATGACATGCTTTCAATATACCTGCGCTGCCCTTCTGCATAAATAGTATCGAATACAAGAGACGTTTTCCCCGAGCCGCTGAGTCCTGTTACAACTACAAACTTGTTATGGGGAATTTCAATATCAATGTTTTTAAGATTATTAACCCGCGCGCCTTTAACTATTATTGAGCTGTGCCCGTTAAGACCCTGTACCCCGTTGTTAGTGTTGTTACCAACAACTTTAACTGCCGGTTTTTTCTCTTTGCTTACTTTTCTTATGGTTGGCGATTTCTTAATCTTTACTGCCAATGTTCGACCTAAAATGTTAATATAAAAAAATTAAGTAGTTTCTTAAATTGAAACACTGAGGCTCATAAAATCTTATTTCTCTGTAAATGAGATTCTTCGCTTCGCTCAGAATTAGGACATTACCAAAAATTAAATACGAAAGTATTTCATGCCTTCCTTTAAATATACGCTTAAACCATTCTTTTCAGTCAATGATGAAATAGCCAGCTGCTTCTCATGTCCATCAAAACTATTGTATTGTTCTGCAAAAGAAACAATTTTTTTACTTGTATTCACCAGAGCGTAATCTCTGCCTCCGCACATAATACATAGTAACTCAATTATTTCTTTATAAGATAGTTTTCTGAAAAAATCAAACAGACTATTCATTTCTGTTTTACAATTTGCCTCTGATGGTTTTTTTTCCGGTTTCCCGGATAATTTATGTTCAGCTTTTTTATGACAATTTTCATAATTGGTAATCAGCTCAATTAATGTTTCGCCATTTTTTCTAATATTATTATAATCAAAACCCAAAATATTTTCTTTCTATATTAAAATTTTAAAGTAAGATATGAAAAACTTGAATTGCAGAACTTTAAAAATCGCTAAAAATGGGATAAAAAGAAATGAAGAAAAATCCCATCCTCACTTTTTACCGCTTTTCCTCATGTTTAGAGGGGGATCATTGATATTATGTAACTTTACAAGTGC
>DASXTZ010000013.1:0-4222 GCA_036505135.1 Ignavibacteria bacterium | reverse complement strand
TGCAGGTATCATGCTGACCTTTACTTCATCTGCAATAATAGCATGGATGACTCAGTTTTTTATCCGCTTTCATAACTACAGTGTAGACCAGGCATCTTTAACCATAGGACTGGCGGTCCTTATTTCGGGGCCATTTGGTATTTATTCGGGCGGACATTTAACAGACCTCCTTTATAATAAATTTAACCTGCCCCGTTCTACTGCAATGGCATTTGCATTTATTATTGCCACTCCTTTAATGTATGTAGTTCTGACAACTCCGAACGAGATTCTTATGCTTGTATGCCTTGTTGCAGCTTCATTTCTCATGACCTTTTACTACGGTCCAATGGTTGCATTGATACAGGATATTGTTCCGGGCTATTTAAAAGCCACCGCATTCGCCTTTTATCTTTTTGTTGTTCATATTATAGGCAGTACACCGGCTCCGGCATTAATAGGACAGCTTTCCGATACGTCTAACCTGCAGACAGCTCTTCATCTAATTGTGCTGACTAATCTTTTAGGGGGATTGTTACTTTTGGTTACAACAAGAATTTTAATAAAAACCCCGCCTTCTCAGCCGCTCACAGGGGCGGATAAAGGGAAGATATAACGATAAGGCGGATTTGACTTTTATTCTCATAAATTATTGATAATCTTTAATATTTGTCTGTCTGCAGCAGGCAAGTATGAAACATATTAAGTAATAATGGGATTTAATAAGTAGTAAGAGCTTTTTGAAAGACCGAAAAAACAAAATAATAGAAAACAGTAAAGAAAACACTAAAAAGCAGCAGGTATTAAGATGTATTAATATTGACTGCGTTTTTAACAGCTCAAATCAGTATGGAGCTGAACGCAATTTTTGCACCCATCCCAGGGTTTCAGTTGAAAGCCGTTTTGCAGATATCACTGTTGCAATCTGCTCTGAGTTCCGATCCAAGAAAGATTACGAGCTTGAAAAACCTTCAACCGTTATTGACTTAAAGACGGGCGAAAAAACTGAAATCATTCATACTCCAGAAATTGGCATAACACCGGTTGAAAAAGTTACTACCGCAGAGCTTGAAGAAAGTATTGCATTCAAGGATGTAAAGCATCCTGAAGAGCAAATTATCGTACCAACTTTTAGGCCTCAGATAATCGAATCGAAACCTGAAGAAGAGGAAGAGCTTTCTTTTTCAGAAAAATATAATTTGACCGATAATCCGAAAACTGATTTCTTAATCTTAAGAAAAATATATCAGCCCAATACGAAGAAGGGATTTATCGGCTCTGTTCTGATACATTTTGTTATAATATTTTTCATGTACCAGTTTATTGTTCCTAAAGAAGAAGACACGACGCAGCCCCAGCAAAGAATTGTTGTTGTAGAAGATCTTGAAATGCCGAAGTTTGATCCCCCCGATTTGGATAAGCTGAAAGAAGAAGAGAAAAAAGAAAAGGAGATTGACGAAACAAAGGACGTAAGGCCAAAGATTAATAAAAAGGTAATAACACCGAAAATAAACCGGCCAAAAGATAATACTGTTCCTCCTGACACAAATAAAATAGCTGTTAACGATTCTAATAAGGTCAAAAGTGATTCACTCTTCGCAACAGGTGATACAACACGACTTCAATTGCCTGATTCACTTAAGAGTACTTACAGCGAAAATGCTATCGGGATGAGCCTGTGGTATCCAAAGAACTGGAAACTGACAGATAACAGGACGGTTAACCTGAACCAGGAACAATTTAAGGGTGTAATAATTAATACAGACTCATTAAGCGAGGACCCGGGCGCGGTAACAATTTTTATACAAATAGATGACCCTCAGCATTCGGCATTTAATAAAGCTGTATATAAAAACCTGTTCCAGATGGATGATTCTACCGCAACAGCATATGTTACAGATCCTAATCCAACAGGGGCGGGAGCAAAACGAATTACAATGAAATATTTTATATTCACCGACCAAACCAGCCAAAAAAATGTTTTTGTTAACACTGAAGTTAAAAAAGATTTCTATGAGAAATATAAGCCTTACATTGATGCAATAGTCCGCTCTATAAAAATAGTCTCCGCTCCGAAATCAGAAAAATGACAACTGGTGGAGCACACCAAAAATGTTGTGCTGCATTGGGCAATGCACTCCAAAATTTACCTTCAAATAATGAGTTAATTGATTTATTTTCCATTCATACTTTTATTTGTTTCGAAGCGGAGCTTCGAAACAAGATGTACCGTTGCACCGAAGCTCCGCTTCGGTGCAAATAAAAGTTTAAAGAATTCATGAATATAACTTCTCTTAATATAAAAAATTCAATTATACAAAAAGCAAAAGAGCTTGGCTTTGAGAAGATCGGCTTTGCCAGGTATGAAGTTCTGGAAAAGGAATCTGAAAATCTGAATCATTGGATTAACATGGGTTACGAAGCAGACATGGAATGGATTGAACGGGGATTCGATAAACGCCGTGATATAAGAAATATTGTTCCTGATGCAAAAAGCGTTATCTCGCTTGCATATAACTATTACACACCTTTTGAACATGACGAACTAAAACCAAAAATTTCACGCTACGCATGGGGAAAAGATTACCATAAGGTTTTAAAGAAGAAATTGAAGGAGTTATGTAATTGCGAGTTCGAAGCAAGAACCCCCCTTAATCCCCCCTTTAATCAAAGGGGGGACGAGCGCAGCGAAGGGGGGTTTGTTTTTAAATATTACGTAGATGACGGCCCCGTGATGGATAAAGCATGGGCTGTAAAAGCAGGGCTCGGCTGGCAGGGAAAACACTCTAATGTAATAAATCCCGATTTCGGCTCATGGTTTTTTATATGCAATATAATTACAAATATTGAATTCGATTCGTATGATTCCCCTATTGAAGACCTGTGCGGTTCTTGCACACTTTGCATTTCAGCCTGTCCAACCGGCGCTATCACAGATGAATATGTTGTTGATTCAAATAAATGCCTCTCATACCAAACAATAGAAAATCGGGGTGAGATACCCAATGAGATTGACCTCAACGGATGGCTCTTTGGATGTGATATCTGCCAGGATGTTTGTCCATACAATTCACCAAAGTATAATCGCATAACGAAGGATGAAAGCTTTTATCCTTTACAAGCACTGAAAGCACCCCCTCTTAATTGCGAGCGCAGCGGAGGCCTGCCTGCCGAAGCTTCGGCGCAGGCAGGGGGATTTAAATCCAAAAGCGAACTCATAGAAATTACTGAACAACTATTCAACACAATCTTTGCCGACTCCCCCATTAAACGCACAAAATATAAAGGCTGGCGAAGAAATTTGGAAAAGGTCTGAAGTTGACACACCAAAGTATCTCCTCACCCTCCGTCTCCCTCTCCAAAAGGGGAGAGAGGGCAAATCCCGAAAAATCACAAACTCGCTCACCTGCCTGCAGCAGGCTGGCCTCTCCTTTTAGGAGAGGGGCAAGGCGTGAGGAGATATTTAAAAGCCTCGGAGTTCAAGGGAATTAATAAAATATTTTTCCTTAACTTTGTAAAATTCTAAAGGAGAAATGAAGTTCAGATTCCATATTTTACCTATGCTAATATTACTCATCCTTGCGGCTTATTTTACCATATCCGCTGCCATATTTATCAATAAAAACCAGATTGTTAAGGCAAAAATTACTAAGGTAGAGTTTATTGAAGTATCCGATTCAGACAGCACTGATTGGTATCGGCTTGATATGCAAATTCTCCCGGCAAACAAGACCATAAATAACTACTATTTCGAAACAGGCTTAACAGACCCGGAATTTAAAGCGGGGCAAATAGTTGAGCTTTACTATGATGAAAAAGATCCGCTAAATTCCGAAATAAAAAACTTTTGGGTACAATGGGGGCCTTCGTTATTAATTGTAATGATTCTAGCATTTTATATTTTGGTTATGCTCGTTATTTCTATTGTTATTAATAAAAAGAAAAAGAAATCGGAAGGTAGTATGATAGTTAGTGAGTGAATCCGGTGAAAATTTTAATATGAATCATCTTACTACGGGAAGGATTAAGCCAAAATTTGGACTTAATCTTAAATACCAATTGTTAGGTACTCTGCTAATAATTGGCCTAGCTGTTTATTTCATTATTTCAACTATAACTTTCATAAATAAATGTGAGCTGGTAAAAGCTAAAATAACAGATGTGAAGTTTGAAAAAGGTTACGGCGATGACAATGATAAATATACATTAAGCATTTTCATTCCTTCGAAAAACAGCAGCATAA
>DASXTZ010000012.1:0-2765 GCA_036505135.1 Ignavibacteria bacterium | reverse complement strand
TGGCACGTGTTATTTTTTCCGTGCTTTGAATACTTTTAATGCGTCCTCGTATTTCTTTTACTGTTGCCATTTAGTGCTTTGGTTATTCTGAAACCCGGTTTTACCGGGTTGAAGAATCTCATGATATCTCTAGGAGACTCTTCGCTAACGCTAAGAGTGACGTTTTTAAAAAAACGTCATTTAATGCTTACCTTAAAATTATTTGTAAAATCCTCTAATACTTTTTTAAGCTTTGATGCTGTTTCATCATCAAGATCCTTTGAATCGGCAATAGTTTTCAATATATCCTTATGCTTCATTTCCATGGCTTCAAGAAATTCTTTTTCAAACCTTGAAACCTGGTTAACGGGAATTTCATCCAAAAAACCGTTTGTTCCGGCATATATAATTGCTACCTGTTTTTCAACCGGGACAGCTGCATATTGTCCCTGTTTAAGTATCTCAACCAGGCGTGCACCGCGCGTCAATTGTGCAAGTGTGGTTTTATCAAGGTCAGAGCCGAATTTTGTGAATGCTTCAAGTTCTCTGTATTGAGCAAGCTCAAGCTTTAGGCGTCCGGCAACTTTTTTCATGGCTTTAATTTGCGCAGAACCGCCTACACGTGATACCGATATACCCACGTTAATAGCGGGTCTTACACCTGCATTGAAGAGGTTTGATTCCAGGTATATCTGTCCATCGGTAATAGAAATAACGTTGGTAGGAATATATGCGGATACGTCGCCTGCCTGTGTTTCAATTATAGGGAGGGCTGTCAGGCTGCCGCCTCCAAGCTCATCGCTGAGCTTTGAAGCTCTTTCAAGCAGCCTTGAATGGAGATAAAATACGTCGCCGGGGTAAGCTTCACGACCCGGAGGCCTTCTGAGGAGAAGTGAAACTTCTCTGTAAGCAGCCGCCTGCTTCGAGAGGTCATCATATATAACAAGGGCATGCTTTCCTGCATCACGGTAATATTCACCAAGCGTTGCGCCCGCGTATGGAGCTAAAAACTGCATTGGTGCAGGATCTGATGCAGAAGCGCTTATTACAGTTGTATATTCCATTGAACCGGTTTCTTCCAGTGTTGCAACAACTTGTGCAATAGTTGATTGCTTCTGGCCGATACCAACATAAATACAATACTCTCCTTTGCCTTTCTGATTAATAATTGTGTCAACCGCTATGGCTGTTTTACCGGTTTGGCGGTCACCGATAATTAACTCTCTTTGTCCTCTGCCAATCGGAATCATTGAATCAATTGCCTTTAAGCCGGTCTGCAGAGGCTCTTTAACGGGCTGACGCGCTATGACACCGAGCGCTTTTCTTTCAATGGCAGAAAATTTATTAGTTTCTATAGGGCCTTTACCGTCAACAGGCTGGCCAAGAGGATTAATAACCCTTCCCACCATGGCCTCACCAATTGGCATTGAAGCAACTCTGCCTGTTCGCTTTACTTCATCACCTTCCCTAACCTGTGTATAATCGCCGAATAATATACAGCCAACATTATCTTCTTCAAGGTTAAGAGCCATTCCAAATACGCCATGGGGAAACTCGATAAGCTCGCTTGCCATACATTTTGTTAATCCATATATACGGGCAACACCATCGCCAATTTGAACAACGGTTCCGACTTCATAAATATCAACTTCTTTTTCAAATCCTGAAAGCTGTTTGCGAAGTATAGCAGATACTTCATCAGGTTTTACTTCAGCCATTTTTATATTTTCCTATTTATTCTGTTATTTTAACTTAAAATCGTTTTTCAAAATTTTTATAAAATTTGCTTTGTCAGGGCATTTATATACTTCACCCACATAATCGAAGGCTTCATCAGTTTCTCCGATGGACTGATAGTTTGCGACTATGGCGCCAAGGATAGCCTGCACTGAGCCAGCATCAGTATTAAAAACTTCATACTTGCCGTCTGCTTTTTTAGGGCAATCAAACCCCTTTTTTAAATAATCTTTTAGCTCAGCCTTTAACTCATTTATTTCTTTATGTATCAATGCCTTAAAATTTTTATTTACTACTATTAAACTATTCTTTTTGAATCCATAAATTATCATTGGAAATCTTGATTCGGCGAAGTTTGTAAAGTAGTAAGCAAACATGTCATTGCATCCTATAATTTCTTTTTTGCCATCGTTATTCAAATCTTTTACTTCGAACCCGCAATTTCCCCAGTAAACTGTATCGGTATATTTAAAAATATTATGTTTTATGCTGGCGATATACAAGGAAGTACAGCAATGTGCGCCGCCTGTATAGGTTTCTATCAATATTTCCTTGTTTCCATCGGCGTTTAAATCCTCTGCTGTTATTGACGTGATTCTTTCAATACATTCTTCCCGGTGAATGATGCCGTTATCTTTGGAGCTTACAGTAAAATCGGAGCAAAAATTAGTAGTATCATAAGTTGCCAGAAATGAAATGTTATCAAGGTCAAGTTTTACCTGATTTTCATCATCATTAATTTGTGCTTTTACAGTTTGTAATGTTAAGAGGGCAAAAAATAAAGCGGCTATTGGTTTTAATTTCAATTATTAAATCTCCCCTCTACAAGCTTTTTCATCAGCAGTTCAAGCTGTCTTTGCAAGCTGGCATCTATTATTTTATCTTCAACCTGAGCTACAAAGCCGCCTTTTATAGAATTATCCACAACAAAGTGCGGATTTATTTCTTTTCCGGTATACTGTTTCAGCATATCTTCTATTGATTTCTTTTCTTTATTGGTTAGTTCAATTGCTGTTGTAATATTTGCTTCAACAATTCCTCTTTTTTCA
>DASXTZ010000011.1:0-6264 GCA_036505135.1 Ignavibacteria bacterium | reverse complement strand
CGGAGCTTTTGGAGATGATGGATACTCAGTTAATATTTTCCTGTAAAGCTCTATCGCTTCGCTGTAAGCTCTTTTAGCTTCTTCGGGCTTGTTTTCACCTTCAAGCTTTTTTGCTTCTTCAAGCTTAACTCTGGCATTAAGAAGCATTGTCTCTTCAGAATCCTTTGAACAGGAACTAAATAGAAAGGCGGCAAGTATTAATATTGAAACTAATGTGGTTTTCTGCATTTTAAACTATAATTGAGAGTTTATTATTAATGCAAAATTAGAGATTAAGTGATATATTAGCAATGACAAATGTTAATACAATTTCAAATTCCAAAGCACAAATGCCAAATCAATACCTAATTTCAAAGCCTTAAACGATAAACGAAATCTAAACCTCAATTCGAAATTTTAGAAGTTTATATTTTTTAATATTTATTTGAAATTTGCCTTCCTGCTGCAGGCAGGTAATTTGAAATTTGATATTATTTTCGCCATAGTCTTAGTCATTTAATATCGTTATTTTTGTTTGTTTATATTAAAATTTTGGATGCCCTCACCCTCAATCCCCTCTCCCATAGTGAGAGGGGAGCAAAAACGAAAAATTTTTACAAGCTGTTTCAATTTTCATGGAGATGTGAAATGTCAGAAAAATATTTGAACTTTATAGATGGCAAATGGATTGAACCTTCATCAGGCAGTTATTCGGAAAATATAAATCCTGCAAATACAGATGACCTTATCGGGCTTTTTCCTCTATCAGGAGAAGAAGATGTAAATAAGGCAATAGCAGCGGCAAAAAAGGCGTTTGAGAAATGGCGTTTAATACCGGCACCCAAGCGCGGAGACGTTTTAAAACGGGTTGGCGATTTAATGGCTGAGCAAAAAGATAAAATTGCATTTGAGATGACACGTGAAATGGGTAAGGTTTTTGATGAAACCAAAGGTGATACGCAGGAAGGTATCGATACTGCTTATTATGCCGCTTCGGAGGGAAGAAGATTGTTTGGTTATAATGCACCGAGCGAGCTTCCCAATAAAATGAACCTTAGCTTTAGAATGCCAATAGGTGTAGGAGGATTTATCACACCGTGGAATTTTCCGATGGCAATTCCCACATGGAAACTTTTTCCCGCTCTTGTTTGCGGAAACACATGCGTTTTCAAGCCGGCAGAGCTGACACCAAAAACTGCGCATACACTTGTTGAGCTGATAGATAAAGCGATGGTAGATGTTCTGGGTAAAGATTATATACCGGGAGTGATAAACCTTGTTCATGGAAAAGGAAGCGTGGTTGGTGAAATATTAACCTCACATCCGGATATTAACCTTATTTCATTTACAGGCTCATCTTCTGTAGGCAAAAGAATAAATGAAGTAGCGGGGAAATCACTTAAGCGTGTATCGCTTGAGCTCGGAGGTAAGAACGCACAAATAGTAATGGACGATGCCGACCAGGAACTTGCAATTGAAGCAGTATTGTGGGGAGCATTCGGAACAGCAGGGCAAAGATGCACAGCCACCTCAAGACTTATTCTTCACAAAAATATTCATGATGAGTTTTTGGATAAGTTAATAAAACGCGTGGGAAAATTAAAACTCGGCTACGGTAATAATGTTGGAGTTGATGTAGGCCCACTGGTAAGTGAAGGGCAGCGCAATACCGTTGATAGCTATGTGAAGATTGGCCTCAATGAGGATAACGCAGAGCTTATTATTGGCGGCGAGGCTGCGGCAGACGGCGACTTAAGCAAAGGCTGGTTCTACAAGCCTACTATATTTAAAAATGTTACAAGAAATATGAGAATTGCCCGCGAAGAAATATTCGGCCCGGTGCTATCTGTCCTGAAAGCAGACTCACTTGATAATGCAATCGATATTCTTAATGATACTCCTTACGGGCTTTCATCTTCGATTTTTACCAAGAATGTTAATTCAGCTTTCAAAGCTGTAAGGGATATCAGAGCCGGTATTACTTACATTAACGGCGCTACAATAGGGGCAGAAGCTCATATGCCGTTTGGCGGAGTAAAAGAAACGGGCAATGGTCACAGAGAAGGCGGCTGGACAGTTTATGATTTTTACACTGAATGGAAATCAGTTTATATTGATTATTCAGGCAAACTGCAAAGAGCGCAAATAGACAATTATTAATTAATAACGATATTCCCGCTTTCTCCTGCCTGCAGCAGGCAGGCGGGAATGACAAAGAAAAATACTTGATGCAAAACCCGGAAAGATATAAAAAAGGAACACTAATTTTTACATTTGGAATTATTTTTAATCTCCTGCTATCGGTTCTTTTGTTTGGCGGAGCTAATTTCATTGCTAAAGAAAGCAAAGAAAAAAGCAGTGACTTGATACAAATGGTCAAACAGCAGGGAACTTATGTTGCTCAAAGATTATTTGGTGAGTTTCAGCAATACATGAGCGGCGCTGACGATAAAGAGCTTCGTGAAGAGGACCCGGCCATTGTTGCAAGCCAAAATTCATACGATGTGCTGCACTATGACCTTGCATTATCATTTAACGTGGAGGCAAAAACAATTAATGGCGAGCTTTACATGCATGCTGCAAGTATTAACGATACGCTCACTACTGTTTTCATAAATCTTTATGATAACCTAAAAGTTAATTCAGTTGAAGTTGCGTCTTTAAACAAACATTTGACCGGGGAAGATGATATTCGTACGGCGGGTAGCTTTTCAAACGCTGAATTCCTGCAAAATAAAAATTACGTAATTGTTAATATGAAGGAAAAGCTAAACGATGGCAAAGAGTTTGTAATCAGGATAGATTACTCTGGCAGCCCGAAACGGCTGGGGTTTGATTCTTTTTCATTCAAAAAGATTCATGACCTCATGTGTATCTATAACTTAAGCGAGCCAAATTACGGACCTACATGGTGGCCTTCAAAAGATCTGCCAGATGATAAAGCACTATTATCCGTAAGACTTAAAGTTCCAACAGGATTTAAAGGAGTATCAAACGGATTGCTGCGGGACACTGTTCCGAACGGGGACGGCACAACCAATTTTAACTGGAAAACCACCTACCCGATTTCAACATACCTTGTAAGTATAGTTGTAAGTCCGTTTGCATACTGGGAACAAACATATACATCGCTTGACGGCAATAAACAAATGCCTGTTACATATTACGTATTCCCGAAAGATTCTGCTAAATCCGTTACTGATTGGAGTGTCACTCCGGAAATGATCGGTTTCCTTGCCAGAACTTTTGGCGAATATCCTTTCATTGACGAAAAATATGGCATGGCGCAGTTCGGATGGACAAGCGGAGCTATGGAACATCAAACTATAACATCAATGGGATATTTGCTTATAACGGGGGACAGACAATACGATAATGTAGTTGTTCATGAGCTTTCTCATCATTGGTTTGGAGATGCCGTCACATTAAAAAATTGGAAGAACATCTGGCTGAACGAAGGCTTTGCTTCATACTGTGAGGCTCTATGGGAAGAGAACCAGGAAGGCAAATCGGCATACTTTGCTTATATGAAAAATTTTGATTATGGTTATTTTAGCGGAACGGTTTATGCTCCCGAAGGCTTCATTGATAACTACGCAGTATATGCCACTGTATACCAGAAAGGTGCCTGGGTGCTGCATATGCTTCGCAGTGTTGTTGGAGACAGCATTTTCTTTACCGCGTGCAGAAATTATTTTGAAAGATATAAATATATGAATGCAGAAACCTCTGACCTTATTGCTGTATTTGAAGAGGCTTCTGGCCAGAAGCTCGATTGGTTTTTTGACCAGTGGGTCTATAAAGGAACAGGCAGGCCTAAATATGAATATTCATGGAGGTTCGAAGAATTCCAGGATCAGAAAGGCTCTGGATTATACACAGTGAGGCTCCAGCTAAACCAGGTTCAAAAAGATGACCTGCCGGTATACAAGATGCCTCTAAATGTTATGGTAAATACTAAATTCGGTGAAAAAGAATTTACTATTTTCAACGATAGCCGTGAACAGTCATTTCAATTTACTGTTGATTCGGAGCCGAAAGAAATATTAATTGATAAAGAGGGATGGGTGCTTAAGAAAATCGCCAAGGGAACATACGAAAAATAATGATGCAGCAAGTTCAGCTAGGCAGGACTTTATATACACAGGTTCAACACCTGTTTAACAGGCATTTTGGGCTTAAAGCAGAAAATATTGAACCACTTACATCTCACGGCTCGGACAGGATAATTTTAAGGCTCACATCCTCAGGCGGCAAATCGGCAATTGGAATTATTAACTATCATATAGAGGAGAACCGGGCTTTTATCGCTTTTGCAGAGCACTTCCGTAAGTTCGGTTTAAATATTCCTGAAATTTATAACACTTCCGAGGATTATATTTCATATTTACTGGAAGACCTGGGAGATATAACTCTTTTGAAAAAAATTAACGGCAGCTTTGGGGAAGAAGAAATAAATTTATATAAAAGAGTAATTGAAATTCTTCCCGAATTCCAGATAAAAGCCGGTAAATCGGCTGACTTCAGCTGGTGCTATCAATTTAATGAGTTTGCAGAAGAGAACATCAGGCATGACATTAATTATTTTTGTAACAGGTTTTTGAAGGTCATCCATAACATTTCTATTGACGAAAATGAATTGAATAAAGATTTTCAAAATCTGACATTAAAACTTCTTGAGCCGGGCAGAGGATATTTTTTATACAGGGATTTTCAATCCCGCAACATAATGTTAAAAAACGGAAAGTTTTATTTCATCGATTTTCAATCAGGAAGGCGCGGCCCCCTTTTATATGATATCGCATCTCTTCTTTACGATGCTAAAGCCAACATCCCGCAGCAATCAAGGGAAGAACTTGCAGAACATTATTTAAATACAGTAAAAGATTACGTCCGGCTTGATAGTGCAAAGTATAAAGATTATTTCTGGTATTTCGCAATAATAAGAATCCTGCAGGCAATGGGAGCATATGGTTTCCTTGGAATTGTGAAAAGGAAAAGCCGCTTTCTTGAAAGTATTCCTCTTGCCATAAAAAATATGCGTTTCATTCTTGAAAACAGAGTCAATAAAAATGAGTTTCCATACTTAAGAAAAATTTTTATAGAAATACAATATGAGAAAACATAGTATCAGAGGATTAAATGTAGTTGAGTTTGGTGAAGATAACACAACTGCCATCGTTTTTATTCATGCGTTTCCGTTTTGCAACAGAATGTGGGATAAGCAGGTTGAAGCGCTGCAGAAATCATTCCGTGTTGTTACTCCTGACCTGAGAGGTTTCGGTTACAGCGAACCGGGTGACGGAATATTTACAATAGACACACATGTGAGTGATCTGATTTCAATAATAGATTCACTCCAGCTTGAGAAACCAATAGTTTGCGGACTTTCAATGGGGGGTTATATAGTGCTTCGGGCAATGGAATTATACCAGCCTAAGTTCCGGGCGGCTATTCTTGCCGATACAAAAGCGGAAGCAGATACAAATCCCTTTAAAGTAAAAAGATTTGAACAGATACAAATGATAAGGAATGGGCAAAGGGAATCATTCACCGAAAACTTTGTTAAGGCTGCACTATCTGAAAAAAATTATACCGAAAAACTTGAGCTGGTTGAGTTGCTTAAAAAAATGGTAAGTTGGCAAAAGGACCAGGCAATTATGTCAGGATTATTAACAATGGCAGCAAGAACCGATACAACAGATTCGCTTGAAAAGGTTGAGCTTCCTTTACTTATAATAGCAGGTAAAGACGACAGGCTCACACCACCGGAGTATTCTAAAATAATCTACGGGAAAACAAAAAATTCAGAAATAGCGATAATTCCTGATTCGGGACATCTGCCTAATCTGGAAAATCCGGATGAGTTTAATAAAGCAGTATCGAATTTTGTAAAGAGTATTAAGCCAAAAGAAAAGGAAACCATTACTTCATAATTTCAAACTAAAAATTACAAATACCAAATCAAGCCCAACATTTGTAATTAAAATCGCGAATACTGTCAGTAAAAATTTTAATCTAATTTCTTACCTATTTCTTCAAGCATTACATTAGTCATCGCCTTAAGATCATACTCATGTTTCCAGCCCCAGTCTTTTCTTGCGACGGAATCATCAATAGTTTGCGGCCATGAATCTGCAATTTGCTGCCTGAAATCAGGATGGTAGCTGATTTCAAATTCAGGTATATGTTTCTTAATTTCGCAGGCAATATCTTTTGGACTAAAGCTAATGGCGCTTAAGTTATAGCTAGAACGCACCGAAATTTTTGCTGCGTCTGCTTCCA
>DASXTZ010000010.1:0-10971 GCA_036505135.1 Ignavibacteria bacterium | reverse complement strand
TAAAGTAAAACCAATAATAAAAGTTTTAGACGCAGTCCCGGTTTTGACCGGTGAGATGATGAAGTTTTGCACCTGGATTTCAAAATATTATGTCTGTCCAATTGGCGAGGTAATTTTTACAGCTGTACCCAAAGGAACATCTGTTGAATCTAAAATATTATACAGCGTTAATAATGATATAGCTTTAAATGGATTAACGGAACTTGAAAAATATATTATCAAGCTGCTGGAGAAAAAGCCTTTATCGCTAAAACAAATCGAAAACCGTTTAAAAACAAAAAGTGTTAGGAGCACTGTATCCGGACTTTGGAAAAAAAAATATCTCATCCAAACAGCAGCACTTTCTAAAGTAAAAGTTAAGGCTAAGTATGAAAAATATGTAAAGTTTGATTTACATGAAGAATTTTCGGATTATAATAACGCTATGCTTGATATTTTCATGAAAGAAAACAGAATAAAATCGACGTGCCAGGTTAAATTATTAAAATATCTTGTAAATAAAAAAATTTCTGAAATCGGCGCTGCAGAATTATTAAAAGAAACAGGCGCAACCCCATACTCATTAAATTCCCTGGCAAAGAAAGAATTTATCAGCTTATTTCAAAAACAGGTTACCCGAAAAATTGAACATGAATTTAGTGAAGAGAAAAAAGATATAACTCTTAATGACGAACAAGCAGAG
This sequence comes from Ignavibacteria bacterium, assembly GCA_036505135.1. Taxonomy (GTDB): domain Bacteria; phylum Bacteroidota; class Ignavibacteria; order Tepidaquicellales; family OLB5; genus DASXTZ01. The sequence goes on along the minus strand of DASXTZ010000010.1, from coordinate 10,289 downwards.
GCTTTAAAACAAATAAGCGAAAAAGTTAATGAAGCCGTTTTTAACACATTTTTGCTTTTTGGTGTAACAGGAAGCGGGAAAACCCAGGTTTATCTGGAAGCCATTTCGAATGTACTGCGGCATAATAAAACTGCCATTGTTCTGGTTCCGGAAATTTCGCTTACTCCGCAGCTTATTCATCGCTTTCAATCATACTTTGGTGATATAATCGGCGTTATACACAGTAAGCTATCGGAAGGCCAGCGCTTTGACGTCTACAGCAGGATAAGGACAAAGGAAATCAAAATTGTCATTGGGGCGCGCTCTGCCTTATTTTCTCCGCTTGAAAATTTGGGTGTTATAATTGTTGACGAGGAACACGACCATTCTTACAAACAAACGGAAAAAAATCCAAAATATAATGCACGGGACTCTGCAATATACAGGGCAATGCTAAATGACGCCGTTGTTGTTTTAGGATCGGCAACCCCATCACTTGAAAGCTATTTTAATGCAGAGGCCGGAAAATATACACTGCTTGAGCTTCCCCACCGCGCGATGAAAACAAAACAGCCCGCTGTTGAAATCGTTAGTATGATTGAGGAATTGAAGAAAACAAGTAAATACCAAAAACAGGAATCTCCTGAAAAAAGATTTTTATCTTCAAAGCTTATTTCATACATTGATTTTGCATTAAGTAACAAGCAGAGCATTATGCTTTTGCAAAACAGGCGCGGTTATTCTGCCTACCAGGAATGCCAGAACTGCGGGTTTGTAAAAATGTGCATTAATTGTGATATAACAATGATATACCACAAAACAAAAGAGCATCTGCGATGCCATTACTGCGGCTACACCGAAAAGCTGCCTGAACTTTGCGAAAAATGCGGCAGTGATAAATTACTTTTAAAAGGCACTGGAACTGAAAAAGTAGAGGAAGAAATAGCAAGGCTGTTCCCGAAGTCTACTATGCGCAGAATGGATGCCGATACCGTCAGAGGAAAAGATGCACACAGGAAAATCCTAAAAGCATTTCATGACAGAGAATTTGATATTTTAATTGGCACGCAAATGATATCAAAAGGACTGGATTTCCCGAATGTTTATTTAGTTGGAGTTGTATCGGCAGATGTTGGGCTGTTAAACCCCGATTTCAGGTCATACGAAAGGACATTCCAGCTTTTAATGCAGGTTTCAGGGCGCTCAGGCAGAATTAGCGACCACGGGAAAGTAGTTATTCAAACTATGCACCCCGATAATTTTATTTTTCAATTCGTAATTAACCATGATTATAAAGGCTTTTACAGTAAAGAAATTGGCTTAAGAAAGAGATTAAACTACCCCCCATTTTCAAGAATGAGCCTGATTGAAGTCCAGGGACCTGACCTGAACAGGGCAAACCAAATTGCTTCGAAAATTTATCTATACTTAAAGCAAAATTTAAGCAAAATCGGGCAATATGCAATAAGCCTGATGAAACCCACACCGGCACTTATTTATAAAATTAAAAATAAATACAGGTATCATGTTATAGTTAAAACTCTTAAAAATTCTCCGGAAGCTTTAAAAGCAACAGAGGAACTTTTGAGAGAATTAGATAATTATGTGAATTCGATTGGTGTTAAATCTAATGAACAGGTTAGTATAGATGTAGATCCGGTAAGCTTTAATTAAACAATTTTTGGATTGCATCATCCGTGATGATGCATGCACCAACACGATTGGTGCACTCCACAATCATCAAGCAATCACCAAATCAATCCACTTATTTTCTTTATTAACTTTAAATATTTTTACTTTTACTCTGTCACCTATTCTGTAACTTTTTCTTCGGCGTCTGCCGATTAACTGGTGATTTTTTTCATCAAGGATATAATAGTCATCATGCAGGTCGCGAAGGCGGATCATACCCTCTATCATATTTTCCAAAAGTTCGATGTAAATTCCATGTTCGGTAATTCCAGAAATAATTCCAACAAATTCATCGCCAACATGCTTTTCAATATATTGAACCTGTAGTATCTTAATCGCTTCGCGCTCAGCCTGGACTGCATTAATTTCCATATCGGTTGATTGTTTACAAATTTCAGGCAGAACTTTTTTGTAATGCTGTATCCTTTTTTGATTTATTCCGTTTATAATTTCAAAAAGTATCTTATGGACAATGAGGTCCGGATATCTTCTTATAGGGGAGGTGAAATGGGTGTAATGCTCAAACCCTAATCCAAAATGCCCGATATTTTCTTCGGAATAAATTGCCTTTGCCATCGAGCGAATAGTAATCTCATTAATTAGGTATTCTTCCGGCTTTCCCTGGATATCCTGAAGCATTTTTTGTAAAGATTTCTTGCTTTCCGGATTTAAATTAATACCGAACTGCCTTACAAATTGAGCCAGCTCCTTCATTCTTTTCTTATCGGGAATATCATGAATCCGGTAAATAAACGGGGGATGTTTTTTATTTCGCCCCACAAATAATGTAACGCATTTATTTGCAGCCAGCATAAAATCCTCAATAAGCCTCATCGATTCAAGCCTTACTTTGGGCTTAATATCTTCTATTAATCCTTCATTACTTATTTTAGCCACAACTTCAGTGCTTTCAAAATCAAGGCTTCCCTCATCAAGGCGCCTTTTATAAAGCAGCCTGTGCAATTCGTTCATTTTATTTAATTCATCAAGGTAAAGCCCATCCTGCTTATCAAGTATTTCCTGCACCGTTTCATAGCTAAATTTCTTTTTGCTATTTATAACGGATTTCTTAAGCCAGAAATCAACTACATTGCCGTGCGGGTTAATTTCTATAAACACTGAAAATGCAAGCCTATCAACACCCTGCTTTAATGAACATATATCATTGGATAATTTTTCAGGCAGCATCGGGACAACATCGTTCATCAGGTAAACGCTGGTTCCCCTAATTAGCGCTTCCGTATCAAGCGACGAACCTTCCTTGACGTAATGGCTAACATCGGCTATGTGGACACCCAGCATGTAATTGCCATTATCAATTATCCCTATCGAAACGCCATCATCGTGGTCTTTCGCATCTTCGGGGTCTATCGTAAAAATTATCTTATCCCTTAAGTCAATTCTTTTTTCGATTTCGTCGGCTGAAATTTCAAACAACCCATCTCCTTCAAGTTTTTTCAGTTCATCCCGAACATTTTTGGGAAAGGTTTTAGTAAGTCCGTATTTTTTAATAAGAGCTTTAAATTCAGTCTTTACCTCTCCCGCTTTGCCAAGTATCTGGATTATTTTTCCCTCAGGCGAAAGGTCCTGGTATTCCCAGTTCACTATCTCGCAAACTACCTTATCCCGGTGTTTAGCACCTTTTAAGTGCTGTTTAGGTATGAAAATATCTTTACGGAATTTTTTATCATCGGGTATAACAAATGCGTAATCTTCACCGCGCGAGCTGAATTCAAGCTTGCCAACAATTCTGTGTTTGGGGCGTTTTATTATTTCCTCAACTATCGCTTCCCTGTCTTCACTATCGGCATACTCAATTATAGATACCTTAACCGTATCACCTGTTAAAGCTGTAAGAAGATTTCGTTTCTTTACCGGAAGCCTTAACGATTGATCTTCGGTCGTTACCTCTACAGCAAAGTCATTGTTCGAATTAAGTATGATCGTCCCTTCATAAAATTTCCCCTTTCGGTTTAGCTCATAATACTTACCTTTCTTAAGCAGAATATTATTATCAACAAGCTCACGTAGCGAATCTCTTAATCGTGATTTATCAGAGTTGTTAAGCTTCAGCTTTCGAAAAAGCATGTTAAACTTGATAGACATGGAAGGTGCGCGCTTAAAGTAGACCTGGATTAATTCATTTAACCCATTTTGGGAAGAGTATTTTTTTTTCTTAGGCAGACTTTATAGATTAAGTTTTTTTAATTTAGTATCCGTCAGGCGGATATGAGCTTAATAAATTACTTTATTTTTCTGAATTATTCTATATATGAAATGTTTTTAACCCGGACTTTATATCCACCAGACGGGTCCCGAATTTTTAATAGCGGATTTTATAAGTTATTCCTACCCGGGTTTCATAACCCTGGTCAAAATTAAAAATCGAGGTTGAATATTGTCTCGATATTTCAAGCAGCAGGTTATTTGACACATTGATATTAAATAAGCTGTTAAGGGGATATTCTACATTAACTTCAAAATTATTAATGTTTGAAAATATCTTTCCTCCAAACTTAACTATTGCGTCCCCAAAACCTGAGGTAATTCTTACATCTGTCGTTTTAAGGTCGCCCCCTGTATAAATCACTTCCGTATTTAAAATAAATGGTGCAATATTTCTTAATGCCTGATAAAGAAGCGAAGAAGCAAGGCCTGTTCCGAGATTTGAGCCCAAATTATTTAAAATACTACTCTTCACAGCGCTTAATTGCAGTCCACTTAAGGGCATTCCAAATAACAAATACCCAAGTGCATCCTGCTGTGCTTGCGGCCCTGTTTGTACAGCACCGGCCTCATTTCTTAATTTTAATGTTAAAAGCGGTTTGTTTCTTGTTCCCGTTATTTCGAGAATTACATACATGATCTCAGTTTCGTTGTTCTGGTAGCTAACATTTTTATATTCGGCAGTTATATCAACTTCCGGGTCGAGGTAATCTCCATTGAATCTCAGCTTGCTGTCCTGTATCCTAAAGTTCTTGTAGAATCTGTAATATGAATCGCCTACAATATACATATCCCCAAATAACTGCAAATGCTTATCGGGCGTCCGGTTATCAAGCTTCAGCAACCCTGTAATATCACCAAACAACTCTTCCCTTGTCAAAGGATTCATTATCATGTTGACATAAATATTTTTTTCGGTTACAATATCAAGATCATAAGTGATAAAATCTGCGATTGAAGGCTCCCGTGTTGTCAGCTGATAATTGTATCGTAAAAACGGGTCTGCCTCATCAAGGTCCTCCTGCGATATCTTTATCAAAGTATCCAGATATTTACCGGAATTTTCATCTGTAATAATTCTGTATGTAAAATCATCGGCATATATATCATATGCAAGTCCCTGTACAGAAGGGAAATAGAGCTTTGCGCTTTTTATTACAAGCTGTCCTGAAACCAGGAGGTTATTCAGGCTTCCTTTAATTCTGATGGGAGGATTACCTATTCCGGCAAGCATCTCGCCTGAAAATCCAAACCTATTTTGAATAGATGAGCCGTCAAGCAAATACATATCACCTGATGTTGTCAGGTCAATATCATTTATCCCAAGACCTGCAAAATTAATTTTTCCCCAGATATTTATGAAGCGGCTTGTACTTCTATCATTGAATACCTTAAACTGCTCAACAACAAGATCAGACTTATCCGCTTTAAAGCTGGATTCAAATCTGTAGTAAAGCCCGTTCCATGTAAAGAAAAACCTTCCCCTCTCGATGTTAGCGCTTCCGGTTAAGATTGGTTCCGCAACAGTCCCCCCTGCGTCAAGCTCGCCATTTAAGAAACCCCTTACATCTGTAAAATTTGGAATTAATTTTGAAAAAAAGTTTATCTGAAAATTCTTTGCAAGAAGCCTTAGATTAAGCGGTTTGGTTAAAATGCCTGCATATTCAATACTGTCTGGTGTGGTCAACGGGTTATTAAACGGAATATCTCCTGTTAAACGAAGGCTTCCCTGACCCTGAGCATTGCTAACCAGCACATCTGTGGAAAGATTTTGATTGAGATAATTAACAAAAGCATCAATTCTTCCGACTTTTATCTGTTCATACCTTATAATTCCAGTGTTCATTTCAACGCTTAATGCAGGGTCTTCCATTGTTCCTTTGTAATAAAAGCTTAACCTTCTGACCTTTCCTTTTACCGGGGTTCTGAATTTCTCAGATTCCTTAACGGCATAAACTGATTGAGGATTATATGCATACTGCAGAAGACTTGGAATATCGATATTAGTCAGCTCAGCAGTAAAATCGCTGTTACCGCTTATAGAATACCTTCCGTAAAGATCAACATTAACAATGCTGCTTGAAAGCGTGAATTTATCAAAATCAAAAGTTCTTTCTTCATCTGCAGGGTTGTAAGTAACGTGGATATGGTCATTATTCTTTATATTAAACTTATTGTAATAAAAATTCAGATTATCAATATCAAAATAAACCGAATCCTGCGACAGATCAATTTTTCCTACAATGTTTGCATTTATTGTTGTATCTCTTTTGCCGTAGATATTCACACCCTGAATTCCGTTTTTTAAGTCCAATACGGCAGCAATACTATCATATGAAGCGCCTGAAACACGCATTTTATCAGCCTTGAAATCTATGAACGAGGAAAACGAATTAAAGCTGCCTTTAGGATTATTAGCATATTGGGAATAATTATTGTAATGTACCAGTTCTGCCTGGGCATTGTTTAAAGCAAAAACTGAATCTTTATAAGAAAAATTATCTAATTTTACATCACTTCTGCCATTAAACCCTGAAGGAGTGTTCTTTATATATCCTTTTACTTCCCCGGCAAAATTCAAATCATTAAAGAAGAACATTTTGGCAATCGCATCTGAATCTTTTGTTTTAAGCTCATAAACAAAATCCATGTCAGAATTAACAATTTCAGCCTTTTGAGTTGGCAGCAACGTATCAAGATTGAATTTCTTGCTGATTTCATTTTGAATCATTATAACATTATTCAAAATTACACTGCCTATCTGCTCCAGTTTAAAGGTGCCGGTTGCTTTAAAATCAACAATATTCGATGTCAAGGTAATGCTATTATTTGCTCCACCCGTTGAAATTTTCAGGTCAATTGGAGTTGCAGGAAAATCATACTTGCCGTAAAATGAATTTGAGAGATTTATGTTATAATTTCCTTCAAAATTTTCGGGAGTTAATCCTTTGCCATTTATATCAAATGCAAAAGTGAGATTGCTTTTATCTTCGGAATTTTTGGTAAATTGAGATATATCCAGATTAGCAGCTTTGCCTTTCAAATTGTAAATAGGATTATTAAAATCACGAATGTTTATACCTCCTTTAAGCTCGGCCGCAAATTTTCCGGAAACATAGTTTACCTCAGCATCAATATTATAGCCTCGTACGTTCAACACGCCTGAAGATTTATCGATTTTTTGGTCAAATAATTTTGTATCTACAATATCATATTTTGCATTTGCATTAATGTTAGCAAGATCAAATCCCCTGCCATCGGCTTCTACTTTACCGGTTATATCACTTTCAAGCTTCGGATCCTGTAATAACTTACCCAGATTAATATTCTTAGCCTCTACATAGGTTTTGTAAGTGATAGCGCTGGTTTTAAGATTCATTGAATAGTTTCCCTTTGCGCTTCCTACCGATGAACTAAGGTCAAATGTCGAGTAAAAATCCAGTGGCTCTCCCTTATATGTCAATGAACCCGTTAGTTTTCCAATATGCCTATAATCAGGGACAGGCAAGCCGGGAATATATAATCTTGTATCCTCTGGGTCAAGTACGATATCATTTGCTGCAATATCAAACCATAAATGTTCAGGGTCAACAAGGTTAAGCATTCTCCCGCTAAAGTTAAGGTTGCTGTTTTCAGTTTTTAATGCGCACTTTTCAATAATGATATCGTCAAATTTACCTTTGCATTTTAACTCAAGGAAAACAGTCTTATCCAAAAATTCCAGCGTTGGCAAAAATGCTTTTAAGTCTGAGAAATCAACATTGTTAGCAACCATATAAAGGCGCATATCCTTGCCTTTAAATGATTCCAGTCCCTCAACTTTCATCAGGTTAAGCTTATCGATAAAAACATATTCCATACGGACCCAGCTTTTTGATGTTTCTATATTCAGCTTATTAATTTCGGCTCGTGATTCGGATATATAAAAATCGCCCGAAAGACCTTTTAGGTCAAAACCAAAGTTTGTCTTAAATCCAAGAAAGCTTATCCATAACTGCGTAGCATTTTTATCATATTGGGCGCGTGTTTCAAGATTAAAATTACTTATCTTAAGATTTGAAATGCTAAAGTTTTTTTGTGTGAGCACTTGTAATGCCTGTACAGGAACATCATTTGGATTTGAACCAAGCATTACAAAATTCATATTTTCGATTTTCAATCTTGCTACGTTTATCTTCCAGTCAAATTCTGAAGGTTCTTTCTCTTTTTCTTCAGATTCGAATATATAAGAAATATTCCATGTAGTATCGCCCTTTGGTGTTATAATTTTAACAAAGTTTGCTGTAGGGTTAACAAGGATTGCTTCGGTTATTTCTGCTTCTTTATCAATCAGCTTGAATATACCGAATGTTATTTTCAGCTTATCAAATCTTATTATTTCGTCTTTTTTATATGTGAGGGTGCCGTGATTTATTATAATTTCACTGAAAAAATTCCCTTCAATAGAGCCAATAGTAAGAGCTGCATCTTTTGTTCCAAACTTTTCATTGAATTTTTCTACAGCGTAATTTTTCAGCCAGCTTTTAAAAAATGATGTCTGCGTTATGGAAACAAGAAGAACGAGAAATAGAAGAAAAGCAGAAATGAAAAGGACCAGATAAGAAAAGAAGCCTCTTTTCCCCGATTGAAGCACTCGAGGACGAGTCTTTTTCGTTTTTGTATCCTTTATTTTTTTCCCTTCCTGCATTTATTCCCTCACCCCCATCCCCTCTCCCTAAGGAGAGGGGGAACAAGGGAAAGACTTCTCATAAAAATTAATCCATTTGGGGATTACAATACTTTTTTATAATTTCTTCAATAATATTAGTTGAAGAATTATTCTCAACGAATTTAATTCGTTTTACCTCGCCGCCGTTTTGCTTAACTATATCGGAGCCAATAATTTTATCTCCATCCCAGTCGGAACCCTTGACCAGAATATCCGGCATAATAGCCTTTATAACGTTATATGGATTATCCTCATCAAAAATTACAACATAATCAACCGCTTTAAGATTCGCCAAAACATACGCCCGGTTTTCTTCTGTTACAATAGGTCTTTTATCACCTTTTATGGCTTTCACCGAGCTATCGGAATTTAAACCAACAACTAGAATATCACCCAGAGCCTTTGCCTGAGATAAATACTCAACATGCCCGCGGTGAATTATATCAAATACTCCGTTTGTAAATACAATCTTATTTCCACCGGATTTAATCCGATTAATTAAATCTTTTATTTCCGAACTATTTCGAAAAATGCTTTTCAATATATATATTTCTGCTTTTCAATCCGGAATACGAAATTCAAAATCCGAAATCGAGAGATTGCTTCGCTGCGCCCGCAATTAAGAAAATGAATCTACCAAAGCCTTCCTATAAATTGGGACTATACCGACTTCCTCACAGACAATTCCTGCTGCCTGGTTCGCAAGCAATATAGCTTCCTTAATATTTGCCCCTCCTGCAAGCATAACTGCTATTGTTGAAATAACTGTATCACCCGCACCTGAAACATCTGCAACGTGGCGCGCCCTGGTTGGAATATTCAAAACTACAGTTTTATCTTTTTCTTTATCAAACAGCATCATACCCTTTTCACCACGAGTTAAAACAAGAAACTCACAATTTAATTTTTCGATTAATTTTCTTCCGATTTTATGAGCAGACTCTTCACCATCAACTTTTTCGCCCATCACATCCTGGACTTCTTTCCTGTTCGGCTTGAATACTGTAACATTTTGATATTCAAAAAAATTATCAAATTTCGGGTCAACATACACAGGCCTGGAGGCTTTGGTTGATATTTTAATTATTTGTCCTATAACATCTTTAGTCAGTACTCCCTTGTTATAATCCTGAAGAATAACCGATTCAAAGTTCCTGATGTTATCTTTAAAAAATTTTAACATCCGGGCAGCTGCAGCTTTTCCAAGCTCTTTCTTATGTTCGCTGTCCAACCGGATTATATGCTGCGAATGGGCAATTATTCTTGTTTTGGATGTAGTTGCCCTGCTTTTATCTTTAATTATCCCTTTTATGGAAAGTCCAAGATTTCTCATTGTATCAAGGTAAACTATTCCATCGTCATCATCGCCGATAACTCCTATCAATATCGGCTCAGCTTCAAGAGTTTTCACGTTAAGGGCAACGTTTGCTGCGCCGCCAAGCCTGTATGCTGTGCTTTTAATATCTACAACCTGCACAGGGGCTTCGGGAGAAATGCGGTTAACTTCTCCATAAACATATTTATCCAGCATTACATCGCCAATTACGGCAATTTTTTTGCGGGAGCTTTGCTTAAAGAAATTTCTTAATCGTGAAGTATTTACGGTCATTAATATTTATAACTTAGCTAAAGATAAAGGCAAATATAGGCTTTATTGCATGTTTATTCAATGCGTTAGAATGGA
>DASXTZ010000009.1:0-8565 GCA_036505135.1 Ignavibacteria bacterium | reverse complement strand
TTTTATATTTTTCAAAATAGTGAGGAAAAATTTTCTGTGCCTTGTCCTGCTGGATATCAAGCTCATTTGAGATTGTTTCGTTTATCAGCATGATGCTGTCTTCAACTTCTCTTCTCTTATTTATTAATAAACCTGAATCCTGATCAAGATTTTGTTTGTAAGAGTTAATCATATCTGTAATGGCCGGGCTTACATCCTGCAGGTAACCAAGCGTTGTCTCAACTTCATTGCGTAGAAAATTTATAACTTCTACTTCATGGCTTGAGCTTAATTCTTTATTCAAATCTTCAATAAGATTTGTAATTCTGAATGAGAGCTCCTCAAGAATTGGAATTGCAGATTCAGTAGAGGCGCGGGTAATTATCTCCATTGCCAGCTTTAGATTCGCAACAAGGTCTTGCTGTATTGCCGAGTTCCTATAGAAGGAGGAATCCTTTACATCTGAATAACCATAGAAAGGATAAACATTTTCAAATATGATATCTTCCATTTCTTCGTAAATGTCATTCCTTATGTTATTTAAATATAACATAGCGGCATCCCGGAATCTCCAGTCAACAGAAGGGTGTATAGCGGTGCATTTTTCTTTTATAACTGTTTGAATAGACTTGTTAAGGTCGTCAAGGCTTGATTCAATACATATAGCGAACAATGGATAAACATCTGTTAATTTTAAAATATTTACTTTATTCAAATCACCCGGAATAGATGAGGCTAGTTCAAATATTCCAATGATTTCATCTTTATACACTAGCGGAGCAATAATTAAATTTCGTATGCCGGCTTTTATAAATGCCTCTTCAACTCTGGGCGAGCAGCCATAATCTTTAGTATCGTAAACTACTTTTACTTCTCTTTTTTGAATTACATCGTCATACATTTTACATTCAGATACTATTTCATCTTCAATAAATTTATCCTGCAGTATAATACTACTACCCATTTTTAGTGCATATTCCATTTTTTTATTATCAGAAGGAAAGGCGATTAGCCCGAGCTGCATCTCCGGTTTTTTCAGCAGTGTTCTGATCTTATGCTGCAGATTCCCGAATTTGTTTGCAGACATCAATGATTCCTTTTGTATAAGGTCGAACTTCAGCGATGAAATAGTTTCCTGGTCTGTAATATCAACCGCGTTTAAAATAAAAAAACCCTCAAAATCAAAATTATCTGGAGGAATAATCTCTTCAAGAAGTCTGGGATTATCTAAATTATCAAAAATTTTTTTCTTTTCTTCTTCTGTGATTTTTTTTAATTCACCAAGTTTTTTAACATCCACAAACCAGGAATAAATCCTTATGCGGTAATGCCTTTCCAAGCCGGTTTGTTCGTCAGTACAGGTATAAATTATCGGATATTCATATTTAATATTTAAGCCGTAAAAACCGCTGAGTATTCCTGAATAAAAGGCAACCGTTCTCCCGTCACGCGTAAGGCAGCAGTTTTCATTAAAAGATTCCGAGTCCGTTTGTTTTTCAAATAGTTTCAGCTTTTTAAAATTCGGGGTTTCATAAAAACTATCAAGCTTATAAGGATATATAGCAGCAAAATAATCATAGTCCTGAATAGCAGGTGGCATGCATATGTTCAGCATTTCTTCTATAAGCTCACGGTTTTTTTCAACAATTGTTTCGTCATTAATAGGCTGAAGCAGCTCAGGGACTCTCTCAAGCTTTTCCTGAATTACTTTGAAATGGGAGGAGAAAACTTTATTCGAAGCGGCCCTTTTTTCCCAATATTTCACAAGAGGCTTAAAACTGAAAGTGCCTCTTAAAGCACCTTCATATGTCATCATCTGTTTTAATTTGCTGTCCATAGCTAAATTATTTGATGGATGAAAAGTGTGAATATACCGTTTTTGCTTTTTTTATGCAAATAAAATTAATAGGGGGAAAAAGATGGATTTTTAATTAAAAACCTTATTTAATTAATACCATTTTCCTTGCGTCAACAAATTCACTTGTCTCCAGTTTATAAAAATAAACACCGCTCGGATAATTCGTTGCATCCCATTCTACTTCATAAATGCCCGGTTTTAGCCACTCATTTACAAGAGTTGTAATTTCACGGCCGAGGATGTCATAGATAACTAGTCTAACCATACTCATTCTGGTCCCCTGCAAAGAGGAAATTGAAAAACGTATTTTTGTTGCTGGATTGAAAGGGTTGGGATAATTTTGCAATAATGAAAATTGAGCTGGGATTTCGGATGAGATTGGTCGTATGCCGATAGGCTGAGAATATTTAATAGCAACAATATCCGTAAAGTACCCAGTACTTTCCCTGCCAGTAACATACACATTATAAAAAGAGTCAACTGTGATACAAGTTGCTTCATCCCAACCATCTGTATCTCCATTATATCTTGCTACCCATTGCTGAATACCATTTGAATTGTATTTCACTGTTGCAAAGTCGTGACCTGAATTGGAGCCCATACTATATCCCGTTACATAAGAGTTACCTAAATTATCTACAGTAACAAATCTAGCTCTATCGTCCTCATTACCCGGGCCATTGTATACTGTGGCCCATTGCTGAATTCCCGATGAATCATATTTTACTGTTGCATATTCTGTACTAATTGAAGAATAGAAACTAGTTCCAGTAACGTAAACATTATTTTCTCTATCAAGAACTAAAGAAGCGGCTTCAACAGGATTGTTTGCGGGACCGCCATATCTTGATGACCATATTAGAATGCCTGCTGAATTATATTTGACTGTCGCAAAATCGGGAGTATTAGTTACATATCCTTGGGCAGTGTAAGCACTATCGTCACTAGTCCCTGTGACAAGAACATTAGAGTCATTATCAATTGCAATTGATATTGCGATATCACTTCTATTTGCAGGACCATTGTATCTAGCAATCCACTGTTGAACGCCGGCATAGTTATATTTTATTGTAGCATAATCATCAGAAAAAGAACTTACGGAATTTTTACTCTTACCAGTTACGTATACATTTCCTAAATTATCCACATCAATTGAATTGGCATAATCAAAACTGTTGCCAGGGCCATTATATAATGACACCCATTGCTGAACACCTAAAGAATTATATTTTACAGTAGCATAGTCATTGTTATTTGCATTTAATGCTGTCCATCCTGTAACATATACATTCCCTAAATTATCTATCGCAAGTGAACTCGGTATATCACTTGCTTGACTAGGTCCGTTATATCTTGCAACCCATTGCTGAACACCTGACGAGTTATATTTTATTGTAGCATAATCTGGGTTTGTGCCGATTCCAATAATTCCGTCACTTGAGCCAGTTACATATACATTACCTAATCTATCAACTGCTATCGAATTGGCACCATCATCATAATTAGCAGGTCCATTGTAGCGTACATTCCATTGTTGAACACCGGATGAATTGAATTTTATTGTCACAAAATCATAATTATAATTTCCATAGCTTATACCCGTAACATATACATTCCCCAAATTATCGACGGCTATTTTAGTAGAATAATCATAATTATTACTTGGCCCATTATATCTTTCTATCCATTCTTGTATTACTTGGCCAAACAAAATGAAATTAAAATTCAAGAGTAGGAGGGCAGTTAAGATAATTTTAGTAAACATAGTAATAAAAATTGTTGTAAATTGTATTAAACTATTAAATTAACGCAACGCTTACAACCCATTTTTATAGAACAGTTATTTTCCTCACAATTTCGTAAACTTCTTCCAATTTTTGATTTGAATTACCATCCAGTGACAGCTTAATCTGAAGCGAAAGGGACTTCTTAGTTTGCTTAATTTTTGATTTGTCACCCCCCAAACCCCCCTCGAGGGGGGAAGTATTTATATAATTCATAACTTTTTCAAAATAACCTGACGAGAATACGGCCTCATTATTCAAATCAACAAATAACTCAACTGTTTCTCCATGTATTGAAATTTTTTCAAATCCTTTTTCACCAAGCATCAGCTTTAATTCAATGTGCTTTAATAATGAAACAACATCTTCAGGTACCTTGCCAAAGCGGTCGGTCATTTCTTCTTCAACTGCTTTTATTTCTTCAAATGATTTTGCACCTGCAAGCCGCTGATAAATTTCAAGTCTTAGGTTTTCGTCGTCAATATAAGGTTCAGGAATCAGCATTGAAATATCTGATTCAATTATTACATCAAGTTTTTTCTTTGGTGCTTCCTTTTGCAATGGCATTACATCGGCAATAATTTTGCCAAGCTCGCCTTCTTTTAATTCGCCAATAGCTTCATCCAAAATCTGCATATACATATCAAAACCCATTTCAGATATAAAGCCGCTTTGCTCACTTCCCAGCAAATTCCCCGCGCCGCGTATTTCAAGGTCTTTCAGCGCGAGATTCATACCCGAGCCAAGCTCGGTGAATTCTTCTAACGCATGCAGCCTGCGTATGGCCTGCCTTGTTAAAACACTATGGGGCGGAGTGATAAGATATGCAAACGATTTAATGTTTGACCTTCCTACTCTGCCTCTTAGCTGGTAAAGCTCAGCCAAACCAAAGTTATCTGCACGGTTAATAATGATTGTATTCACGCTTGGTATATCAAGCCCGGATTCGATTATTTTTGTGCAAAGCAGTACGTTATATTTTTTCTCAAGAAATTTCATCATTACATTTTCCAGCTGAACAGATGACATTTGCCCGTGAGCAATGGCAACTTTCGCAAAGGGCACAACTTCCTCTATCATTTCTGCAAGCTCGTTAAGCCTGGCAATTCTATCATTTACAAAATATACCTGGCCTGACCGCTGCAGTTCGCGGATAACAGCATTTGATATTATTTTCTTATCGAAATTTATTATTTCGGTATGTATTGGCTGCCGGTTTTTGGGAGGAGTATTTATTATAGAAAGATCCCTCGCACCAAGGAGTGAAAAATTTAACGTTCGCGGAATAGGTGTTGCTGTTAGTGTTAAAACATCAATACTTTCGCGCATAAATTTTAATTGCTCTTTTGCTTTAACTCCAAACCGCTGCTCTTCATCAATTACTAATAAGCCGAGTTCCTTGAACTTAACATCTTTAGAAAGCAAGCGATGCGTGCCAATGATAATGTTAATTTTACCTTCTTTTAGTTTTTCAAGAATTTCCTTTTGCTCTTTTTTTGTTTTGAACCTTGAAAGATGTTCAACTTCAACTGCCCAGTTAGATAAGCGGTCTTTAAAAGTGTTATAATGCTGTTCTGCAAGAATTGTTGTGGGTACAAGGAATGCAATCTGTTTATTATCAAGCACTGCTTTGAATGCTGCGCGAATTGCAACTTCTGTTTTTCCAAAGCCAACATCGCCGCAAACAAGCCTATCCATCGGGTGCGGTGATTCCATATCGCTTTTTATTGCCTCTGTTGCAGTGATCTGGTCAGGCGTGTCTTCGTATATAAAGCTTGCTTCAAGCTCTTTCTGCCACACCGAGTCTGCAGAAAACTTAAAGCCTTTTTGGGATTTCCGTTTGGCGTATAAGAGTATAAGGTCTTTTGCAATATCCTGAATCTTTTTCTTTGTCCTTTGCTTTATGCGATCCCACTCGTTTCCGCCAAGCTTGCTGAGCTTTGGGGTCACGCCTTCCTGCGCTGAGTATTTTTTTACCTGGTCAAGGGAGTTGAGATTCACAAATACCACATCATTATTCTGGTAAAGAAGCTTAACCGATTCCTGCTGAACACCGCCTGTGGTCACTTTTTTTAGCCCGGCGTATTTTCCTATGCCAAAGTTTTGGTGAACCATGAAATCGCCGTAATTTATCTTGCTCAGCTCTTTAAAAGTAATACCTCCGAATCTTCTCTTCCGCTTAGAAGGCCGGAAATATCTTCCGAAAACTTCATGCTCGGTATAGACAGCGACTTTTTGTAATCCTAAAATAAACCCTTCGTGGAAGGAGTTATCCAAATATTTAATATTTGGTGACAAAGTTCCCTCTCCTTCGGGGAGGGTTAGGGAGGGGCTGTCTAAATCTTCTATTAATTCCCTTGTCCGTTTTGACTGATAATCATCACTGCATGTGATATAAATATCATAGCCCGATGACTTAAGTTCTTTTAAGTTTTGGTAAAAGAGCTTTGTATTTGAATTAAAAGCAGGCTGTGACTTTGCCTCAAAATTTATTTCATAAATTTTTTCTTTATTCCCGGAAGTAGATTCGCTTTTATTTAACGAAAAAGCCGACGTATATGAACTCCTATATTCCTTTAATTTTGTAAATAACTTTTCCGATTCATTTTTAATAAGGTCTGGTTCATCTAAAATGAATAAGGTATCCTTTTTTATGTAGTTTAGAAGCGATTCTCCTTTATCTTTCAACCTTTCAAGTGAATCGAAAGAGGGGAGGATATCAACCGAGCTTACCTGGGATATTGAACGCTGAGTAACGAGATCAAACTCGCGTATTGATTCTATTGTATTGCCAAAGAATTCAATTCTGACTGGCTGGTTAAGGTTTTCAGGAAACAAATCTATTATTCCGCCCCGAACGGCAAAATTATTTTCTTCTTCAACTATTCTTTTCTTTTCAAACCCGAAACTGCTCAGCTTTTGTAACAGAGCTTCAAAAGGATATTCCTCATTCTTTGTTAAGGTTACAATGTTTTTCTTAAATGTTTCTTCCGATACTATTGATTTGTTCATCGAAGAAGGGTTTGTAAGTAAGAAATGATCTTCCTGCACGCCGAGTTTTTTCAGCGTAGATGATAAAGGGGTGACGTCGGATTCAAATTCCTCTTCAAATTCACTTAAATAAATAGATGCAAAATCTTTCCCTGCCAGAAAATTAACATCATCCTTTAGCTTGAAAAGCTTGTTGGTATCAGTAGAGATAAAAATTATTTTTGGATTGATCTCTGAAATATAAGAGAGTGCAAAGCTGTTTAATGAACCCCGTGAGCCGGTTAAGAAAACCCCGGTTCCATTATGGATCTTGATTTGTTCGAAAGGTTCTGATAAAAATATTTTTTTCTTTAGTTCGCTAAGCAAAATCTATGACTTATTGACTTTCACCAGCATTGTAGTGTCACATTAGTGCCACGAATATTTGGGGGAAAATTTAATTTTTATACTTTTTTCAATTAGTCGTGGCACGATTATTTTGTTATTTTATATATAAATTACTTAAAGAGATAAATTCATCAACAGTTAAAGTTTCGGCGCGGCGGGAAAAATCAAAATCTGTTTTATTCGTGTCGATGTTTAACTTTTTTAAAGAATTTTTCAGTGTCTTTCTTCTTGTGCCAAAGGCTGCCTTTACAAATTTTTTAAAAAAGGCTATGTCATTTATTTTCCCTTCCATTCTGTGAGTGAAATCGAAATAAATTATTCTCGAATCAACATTTGGTTTTGGATAAAAACAATTTCTTGATACTTTAAATAGCAGTTTTGGCCTTGAAAATACTTGCACCAAAACAGAGGGGATCCCGTATTCTTTTGAGCCGGGGTTTGCAATAAGCCTTTTAGCAACTTCCGCCTGAATCATTAACTGTGCATCCGAAATAATATTTCTATTATCTATTAATTTAAAAATAATTTCACTTGTGATGTTATATGGGATATTTCCTATGACACGAAAATTCGAACTATTAAATTCCAGTTCCGAGATTTTTTTTAAATCGATTTCTAAAAAATTCTTGTTTATAACTCGAAGCTTTGGAAATTTTTTTTCAAGGATTGAGCAGTTATTTCTGTCAAGCTCTATCAAAACAACTTTATTTGTCTTTTCCGATAAATATTTAGTTAATGCCCCATGTCCCGGGCCAATTTCCAGCACGCTATCATTTATATTAACATCAAATAAATTTACGATGTTGCGGCTGATGTTTTCGTCTGTTAAATAATTTTGTCCCAGGGATTTTTTTGGGTAAATCTTCAATCTGCGGGAAGTAAAGTTAACAAGCCGTAGTTCTTTTCAAGCATTTCAATCTCGCTCATTGTGTTATTTTTATATTCACCGTAAAGCCACATTCTGGCCTGGTCACGGTAGTTTGTATGTATCGGCTGTCCTGATTGCCCCGTTGAATTTATCGAAAATGAATGTTCAATATCGGCCATGTTAATAATTATTCTCATTGAAGGTCCGACAATTGTTTGGAAACCCTTATCCTTCATAACATCGATGAAATGGTATTCGGTATTATTCGGTGTTGTTTGATCGCCGCCAACGTTAAAAGGGCCAATGTTGAATGTTTTATCCAGCGCTTCAACAGAGCCCAGAGGGTGATGAAATTTAACAGTATGTAAAATACCCCAATGCCATGTATTTATATCCGGATTATCAAAGTGCTGTTTAAGATATCCAATTGCTCCTGCCAGACTTTTCCGGATTATTTCATCTCTTGTTTCAATATTTGCTGTGTTAATATTATCAAACCATGATGAGTTATTATTTTTCAGAAGCAATTGAATTGAGCGGTACGGCAGGTTTTGAATTACAAAAAAATCATGCAAAACCTGGGTTCCCATTTCATCTTCATATGTGTTTTTCAGCAAGTAAACCAGGAATGTGTTATATACCGAACCAATTGATTCTGCAGCATTCATTTCACCATTCCATTTTTCAAATCTTTCCAA
>DASXTZ010000008.1:0-3291 GCA_036505135.1 Ignavibacteria bacterium | reverse complement strand
GCCCCATCGAGTAAACATCATATCCCCTGTAATTTGTATAAACGACACTACGCTCAATCGGCTGATAATTCAATAAATCCTGTTTTGTAATTAATCCGCCTCCGCGCAGCATTTCCTGCTCGATCAAATCGGCAGTTATTCCCGTGTAAAAACCATCTCTTCCGTGAATTTTAATCAGCTTTAGGGTATTTGCAAGCTCAGGCTGGCTGAAAATTTCATTTTCATAATAATTAATTCCGCCCTTAGTAAATATTTTTTTAGTTGATTCAAATTTCTTAAATGTTTCAAAGTTAGAGTTAAGAGATGCGGCAAACCGTGATTCAATTTCGAAGCCATTTTCCGCAAGAGCGATAGCAGGATCAATTACAGCATCTCTTGACATTGTGCCGTATTTATCAAGAGCATATAACAAGCCCGCTACAGAACCCGGAACGCCGCAGGACAAATACCCCAGCTGGCTTTTTTCGGGAATAAAGTTTCCCTTCTGGTCAAGAAACATATTTCGTGCCGAGCCAGAAGGCGCTTTTTCCCGGTAATCGATGGAAGTAATAGTATCTTTTGTCCGGATAACCATAAAGCCCCCGCCGCCAATATTACCGGCTTGGGGGTATGTTACAGCAAGAGCAAATCCTATTGCAACAGCAGCATCGACAGCGTTTCCACCATTTTTAAGTATTTCAATTCCAACCCGGGTAGCATACTTACTGGCAGAAGATACCATTCCATTAGAACCGTCAACATCTGATTTAAATAGAATTTTTGGCGCAGAAATTACCGGGGGCTCTTGCTTTTTTTCTTCTTTATAATTAGAAGCAAGATATATGGCAAGAATTACAATAGAAACCGGTACAAGAAAACCTAGTTTTTTTAGTAACATTTAGAAAAGACGCAGCCTGATACCGTCTTTTTCTATTTTACGGACAAGCTTGTTAATACTAATTATTGTTTTGTTGAGATTGTTATATACATCATCATCGGTCATTAGCCTGCCAATAGTTGAGCTGGAATCTTTTGCATCAGAAACAAATGAATTAAGATTAAAGGCTAGCGTATCAACCCTGGCTGTTAAATCCTGAATATCTGAAATAGTTTGTTTAAGCTCGGGTCTGGTTTCCGTCACTGTATTATCAAAATTAGACGCAATATTATTAAGCCGCGAAGTCAAAGAATTAATATTGTTTCTTGTTTCGGCAAGCATAAGGTCAAGATTACGCGAAGCAATATTAAAATTGCTTGCCGTACCGCGTATATTTGACTTCAAGCCTTCATCTCCAAACAGTTCATTTATGCTAATTACAGTTTTATCAAGATTCATCATAGTTGTATCAAGCCTTCTCGTAATCTGGTTAACCTGGTCGCCAACCTGATTGAAGGTTCCAATTAGAGAAACAATATCGGTATTCTTAGCTCCAACAAGCGGTTTAGAAATATCCGCAAGCTCACTTGATACACCCGGTTTAATATAAATCTGTTTCCCGCTCATAAGCTCTATCATAGCAATAGAAACATAATAATCCTTTTTTAATACAACATCCTTATACAAATAAAAATCAACTTTAACAGAATCTCCCGAGGTTAAATCTATACTGCGCACTTTTCCTTTAGAAACCCCGTTAACACTTACAGGATCACCTTCCTTTAAGCCATTTACATCATTAAAATAAACCGTAAGGTCATTGGTCTGCAAACCAAATTTTGCATCTTTTAAAAAAGCTACTCCAAACAAAACAATTAATAATGATATAATAACCGTCACCCCTACTTTAAGCAGGGCACGTTTATCGTTTTTCGAGTTGGTCATTTATATATGTCAATGATCTTATATTTAAGTTTTCCTGCTGGAACTTCTATATCAACCTCTTCGCCTATTTTCCTTCCAAGTAAAGCCTTACCGATGGGTGATGAAACCGATATTTTATCCTGTTCAAGATCAGCCTCTTCAGGAGAAACCAGCTTGTAACAAAACTCTTCTTTGGTATGGAGATCTTTCAGCTTTACATTGTGGAGAATATAAATCTTATCATCAGGCAGGTCTTCGGCCTTGATTATCTTAACTCGTGAGAGCATTTCTTCAAATTTTCTTATTCTAAGTTCCAACTGCTCCTGTGCATGTTTTGCTGTGTCATATTCAGCATTTTCGCTTAAATCGCCGTGCGACCTGGCCTCGGCAATTCTTTCGGCAATTTCTTTCCTTCCGCCAATCTTTAAATTGTTCAGCTCAGTCTCTATTTCATGGAGTCTGTCTTTAGTCAAATAAACAAATCCTTTTGAATCCATTAAATTCTCCTGATTATTTTTTTATTAACAATAAGTGACCTAATTTGTCACGTTTGGTTTTTAAATATCTTTCGTTAATTGAATTAGCCGGGATCTCAATTGGGATACGTTTTACTATTTCCAGTCCATATCCTTTTAATCCAACTACCTTTTTAGGATTATTAGTAAGAAGTATCATCTTTCTGACGCCAAGGTCTCTTAATATCTGTGCGCCAATGCCATAATCCCTCAAATCGGGTTTAAATCCGAGAGCTTCATTTGCTTCAACAGTATCTTTGCCTTCATCCTGAAGCTTATATGCCTTAAGTTTATTGGCAAGCCCTATTCCCCTGCCTTCCTGGCGCATATAAACAACTACACCGTTGCCTTCCTGCTCAATAATCTTTAGTGATTTATGGAGCTGATCCTGACAATCGCACCTTAAAGAGCCAAGCAGGTCACCGGTTAAACATTCTGAGTGCACTCTAACTATAACAGGCTTATTCGGACTAATTTCTCCTTTAACAAGTGCAATATGCTCTTTGTTATCTACAAGATTCCTGAAAAGGTGCAGCTTGAATGTTCCTAATTTTGTTGGAAGAGTTACGTTATCTACAATTTTTTCAACAAGAATTTCCCTTTCCAGACGGTAATTGATCAAATCCTTAATAGTAATGATCATCAGCTTAAATTTTTTAGCAAGCTCAAAAAGCTCTGTAAGCCTTGCCATTTCTCCATCTTCACGAATTATCTCGCACAAAACACCCGCAGGATAAAGGCCTGCCATCTTTGCCAGGTCAACAGCTGCTTCAGTATGTCCTGCTCTTCGAAGCACTCCTCCCGGAAAAGATTTAAGAGGAAATATATGCCCGGGTCTTCCAAGATCAGCTGGTCTGGTATTTTTATCCAATAAAGCTTTTATAGTCTTATTCCTGTCAAATGCTGAAATGCCTGTTGAAGTTCCATGCAGAAGATCAACACTGACCGTGAAAGCAGTTTCATGCAAAGCCGTATTATGCGATGTCATCATAGATA
>DASXTZ010000007.1:0-2569 GCA_036505135.1 Ignavibacteria bacterium | reverse complement strand
GTATGCTTTTAAATGATCAGTTTGGCCGTTTACTTCCATTGGAATCAGCAGCTTTTGCTGAGAATAAACAGATAAACAAGTGAGAAATATGGAGATAAAAATAATTTTTTTCATTCAAGACTGGTAAGATTACATAATTATTTAATCTGATAAAACGCATTTTTGTTTCATAGTAATTGGAAGTAATACTAAAGTTCTATATTTTGCCAAGCAGTAATTAAAACATTTTTGATGATGAGAAAAATTTATTTTGCAGTTTTCATATATCTATTTATTAATACAGCTGCCGGTGCGCAAACTTCGCAGGACTGGTCAGATAAATGGATGGCTTATAGCATATCTTCGGCTTTGGAGCCTGGCAGTAAAACCGTTATAAGAACAGCAAAAGCAATAACTGAAAACTATCCGGGTGGTTATTCAGTTGCACAGGCGTGCGCCGTTTTTGATTATTTATTTAACAACTGGATTTACATGCGTGATCCCGGCGGCAAAGATTATTTTGAGGAAGCAAGCATTGGTGTAAAAACATTAACAGGTGATTGTGATGACTACGCAATCACAATGGTATCATTACTCGGGGCACTTGGCGGTGACGGAAGGATAATTTGCGTTTCAGGTCATGCTTACCCTGAATTATATGTTGGCAAAAATCTTACCGAAGATGATTTAAATGACCTGCTGAAAAGTATAAAGAATTATTATCAACCGAACCGTAAGGTTTATGTTAATAAAATGCACTATCACAAGGATTCGGATAATACCGTCTGGCTTAATCTTGACTGGCAGGAAAATTATCCCGGAGGAATGTTTGTCGATGAGACTCCAAACTCCGACCATCTTGTTATTTACTCAAACGGCAAGTACAGGCGCGCCTACCTTAACAGCGAATAGAAAGGCATTCCTGAAACAATTTACCATCCCGATAAACTTGCCACCCTGAGCGTAGCGAAAGGTCTCCATAAGCAAAGTCAAATTTGGGCTTTAATAAGATTCTTCGCTTCGCTCAGAATGACAAAATTGCATTGTTGATAAGAACTTCAAGTATATATCGTATTTCATTTTCAATTTGATGCATTCAAACTCACCCTGCTGTTGGAACTTTGATTTACTATATTTGTATAAAATTCCAATATTTGCCTAAGTTAAAACTTCCGGAAATAAAATATTTGAAAGGTGTTGGCCCCAAGCGTGCTGAAGCTTTTGGAAATCTTGGCTTACAGTTTGTCAGCGACTTATTTACAGTATATCCGCGAGACTATGTCCTAAATACAAACATAGGAAACCTTAGAAATCACCCTGATTCTAATGTATTAATTTGTGCTAAGATAACAGATAAGCGCATGCCCTTTAAACCAAACCACCCCACTAAACTAATGATAGCCGATAGTTCAGGGTTTACTGAATGTCTTATTTGGGGGAATGCATTTTATCGTGAAAGACAGTTTAAGATAGATGATAAATATTTATTTCTTATTAAAGTTAATTATGGAAAATTTGGATTACAAATAGATATCCGTGACCACAAAAAATTTGAAGAAGGTGATGATGAGCTATTGAAATACCCTCTAATTCCGCTTTACATATTATCCACTGAATTAAAAAAAACATGGATAAAGCCGCTATCTCTTACAAAAATAATTTTTACGGCATTAAGGAAATATTCTGACCTTATTACCGAAGTCTTAACCGAAAAAATTAGAGCTGATTACGACCTGCTTGATCACAAACATGCTCTACTCAGAACACATTATCCTTATACAAGGGCAGATATTGAACAAGCTCGGCAGACAATTGCATTTGAAGAGCTTTTCTTTCTCCAGCTTGTAATGGCGTTAAGGAAAAAAAGTATTGAAAATGAAGAAAATGGCATTTCATTTGAGCACACAGGAGAAAAGCTGCATAAGTTGTTCAACGAGCTAATTGGTTTTGAATTGACTAATGCTCAAAAAAAGGTAATTAAGGAAATCCGTGCTGACATGAAATCTACAAAGCCCATGAACCGCCTCTTGCAAGGCGATGTTGGAAGCGGTAAAACGATTGTTGCCATTTTTTGCATGTTGATAGCAATTGAGAATGGCTATCAATGCGCATTCATGTGCCCGACCGAAATACTGGCAGAGCAGCACTATAAAGTTTTAACCGGTTATTTTGATAAGCTTGGGGTTAACACTGCGCTTCTTGTCGGCGGCCAAAAGAAAAAAATGCGTGAGACTATCCTGCAGGATATAAAATCAGGTAAAGCTAATGTTGTTGTTGGAACCCATGCGCTGATACAGGAATCGGTTGAATTCAACCAACTTGGTTTTGTCATTATAGATGAACAGCATAAGTTTGGAGTTATGCAAAGAGCAAAGCTCCGTGCCAAAGGATTAAACCCCGATGTTTTAGTTATGACTGCAACACCGATACCCCGAACACTTTCATTAACATATTATGGCGATCTTGATGTATCGGTAATAGATGAGCTTCCCAAAAACAGAAAGACAATAAAAACGGCATTGCGCTTTGAGCAGGACAGATTGAGAGTTTATAATTTCCTGCGAGGTGAAATTAAAAAAGGAAGACAGGT
>DASXTZ010000006.1:0-2374 GCA_036505135.1 Ignavibacteria bacterium | reverse complement strand
GTTATTTGTCAAAGAAAAACTCATTGTTAATTTTTCAGTAACCGGATTGTTTATAATCTTTATTCGGCTTGTATTGCTACCACTGGTTTGAAAAACGAGAGTTTTTGAAAACTCAGCCACATCTTTTTTATTATACATTTTTAAGCGATAATAAATTTTATCATTGTCAGTTGTTTCAGTAAATGAATAGTATTCTGAGCCAGATTTGGTTGTTGCAACAACTACTCCTGCGCTAGTAAAATTTTTTCCATCGGCGCTTCTTTCTACCTCAAACCGGTTTGATAATTCATTTTGAGCTACATTCCAATGAAGTGTTATTTTATTATTTTCCATATTGCCTTGGAAATAGATCAATTTTACCGGAAGTGTTGACACATTGGGCACGAACATAATTTTATCAATACAGCCAACGTTGCTTTTTACCACTACCAGCATATTCATATCATAGGGTGTAAACCAGGTGGTAAATGAACCGTCTGTAACTTGATACTCTGTATTTGATTCAACGTAATTATCGTTTGCATCTAATCTTGATAATGTTAGACCATTATCTTTATATACATCTAGTTGCACTGGAAAGCTTGTAGAAGGGGCGGAAAGCACATCATAAACAATTTTAGAACCGGTTGCGATGCTGCCTCGCTGAATAATGGCAGATACGGATATGTCTCCACTGTAGCCATCAACATATCCGTTTGTAACCTGAGGTGTATGTTGTGCTTGCGCGTCTGATTTTAGCCAACCACCACATAAACCATCAGCCTTACGGAAATACCCATTGTCATTGCCAGCATCCTGCATGACAGTTTCAACCGGAATTGAACTATAACTTGAAAAGTCAATTGTAAAATCTGGAGATGATCCACTCATATCGACAAACAACGGCGGCATGGTGATAATTGAAGGAATTACAGCGGGCAGCCCCCCTGTTCCAAATACCAAGGCATTGATAAGCACGCCATTATTATAAAGAAATATTGTATAGGTAGCGCCAACACCCGTACGTCTGAAAAAGAAATCATTGAAATTAGCAGGAAGATTTTCCTCATCATAATCTACATTGCCATCACCTAGATTTCCTGATTGTAATATCCATTTTTTTACATACCCATTGTTTGAAGTAAATGCTGAACTATTCCAGCTAAAATCAGCAGCTGTGGAGTTAGTCACTCCCTGGTAATCAAAAGGAAGGTCAGAAGCTCCCACAAAATAACCTTTTGGAGCAATTGACAGATTAGGGAGATCCATTACACAGAACCCTTGTTCCTTAGGGGTTTCAAAATATGTTACGATAGTATAATGATCAAGCGATAAAGGGGAAGACGATGTGCTGGTGTTATACAATTCGAAGAATTCATTATTGCCTGCTGCAGGATCGGTGTACACTTCGTTAAAAATCACCTGGGTTCGGGAAACAAGAACAAGACCTATGAATGTGATTAAGAGTAAAGTTTTTTTCATACTCCAGGAATTTGAATGAATAATAGGTTATCCCATTCGCATAAGACATCGGAGAGCAATTCTTTTCAGATTGATTTATGAAGGACGGTGGTTTTACACCGCCCTTCGATAAATTATCCGTCTAGATTTTAAAAGAACTGCGTTTATTGTTTTACAAATTTTGCTGTTTGCCTCTCCGAACCGTTATTTACCTCAACGGCATACATGCCAGCCTTGAAAGAAGAATTCAATTGAAGACTGATAAGATTGCTGCCTTGATAAATATTCATTTTCTGATTCATTTGCAAACGACCGCTTAAGTCATAAACTTTAATTTCAATAGACTGGTTAGTGTTTGCAGAAAAGCTCAGCGTCAATTTATCAGTAGTTGGATTATTCACAATTTTTAAAGTGCTGCTGTTGTTAGCGGCCTTGCTGATGAACATGAGTATTTTTGAGTAAGTAATTACTTGGTTTTTATCAAACATTTTCAATCTGTAATAAATTCTTTCAGTATTCATAGCTTCATTGAATGAATAAGTTTCTGAACCATATTTGGAACTTGCTACTATAATACCGGCAGTTTCGAAACCTTTTCCATCAATACTTTTTTCAACTTCGAAATGGTCATTGATCTCGTTTTCTGCAACAGTCCACTGCAAGCTTACTTTACTGTTATTCATATTTCCTTGAAAGCTGATAAGCTTTACAGGCAAAGGGCTTTGTGACGGAGCACAGCCACCAGGATAAAAGTAAGGAGCAGAGATGTTGAGATCATCAAAGGTTACACTTACATTATCACTAAATTGAAACGCGATTTTGCCTTTTAATGGGAAATTATTACCTGGTGTATTTGAATTGTCAAACGTGTTTGAGTAACTGTGCACGCTGGCATCGTTTAAGGCAATATTGTCAAGAAGTGTTGGGGTTCCGG
>DASXTZ010000005.1:0-7115 GCA_036505135.1 Ignavibacteria bacterium | reverse complement strand
ATCTTCCCGAGAAATCTCGCAGCATTATGCAATTATAAAAACACTCCGCTCATTCACGTTACAACTGACTGCACTTATACGGGGAAAAAAGGCATCTATAATGAAAAAGATTATTATGATGCCGATGACCTTTATGGAATTTCAAAAAACTGCGGCGATATTGCAGACTGCATGACGTTAAGAACGTCTTTCATTGGGCCTGAGAAAGGTACAAAACGCTCGCTGCTGGAATGGACGTTTTCGCAGAAAGGAAAAACCGTTAACGGTTTTACAAACCACAGATGGAATGGAATATCGACAGTAAACTTTGCAAGAATCGCCGAAAAGATTATGCTTGATGGCCTGTTTGAAAAAGGAATATTCCACATATTTTCTACCGATACGGTTACTAAACACGAGCTTTTAACTATTTTTAATGAGATATTTTCACTTGGAATGACAATAAATCCTATTGAAGGACCTGAATTTTGTGACAGAAGCCTTTCGAGTATTCATCCGCTTTCCGGAAAAGTTTCCATACTTTCTGTTGCGGAACAGGTAAAAGAATTAAAGGAATTCTTCGAGCTGTAAACTGACTTGAGCACGGTTGGAATAGTAACTGTTGTAACAAACGAAAAACATAATCTTGAGAGCCTTTACTCATCACTTTCCGAACAGACCTATAAAGATTTTTCACTGTATTTTGTTGATAATAATTCCAAGGACGGCTCGGTAGAATCTTTTAAAGAATTAAATAAAGCCGGCACAATTAAAACCGAATATATCAAATTAAATTATAACGCGGGCTTTTCGGGCGGCAGTAATATTGGAGCTGAATGCGCAATAAAAGATGGCTGCAAATATCTCTTTATTTCTAACAATGACCTTGTTTATGATAAAAATGCAATAGCTGAACTTCTTAAAGCTGTTGAAGACAAAAATGATATTGCCAGTGCGGGGCCTTTGCTCATGATGCATAGCTTGCATAACCCTGATAGGATCCAGGAATTCGGCGGCAAGGTCAATTTCAAACGCGGCACATTAAAGAAAAATTTTGAAAACCGTTTTTTACGGGATGTTAATTTGCCTGATGTTATGGAAACGGATTTTGTGGGAGGCGGAGTATGCTTCATAAAATCGGCTGTCTTCAAAAAAGTTGGAATGTTTGAAACTGCATACTTTGGATATTTTGATGAAATTGACCTTGCTTACAGGCTTAAGATTCAGAATCATTACAAGATGGTTGTGACATCAAAGGCTATTATATGGCATAACCACTACACAAAAAGGCAAGCTACAAGCAATAAAGAACGTTATTATTTTGAATATTATTTAAGCGAAAGAAATAAATTTTTGTATTACCATAAGTATGGTATGTATTTTTATATTATACTAATGCTTATTGAAGATTGCTTAAGATTTCCATGGCGTCTGGCGTGGTTCATAAAAGTTTGTGATTTTAAGCTTGGTATGTATTATCTAAAAGGCATGCTGCATGGATTATTAAACAGAAAAGGTAAACCTTCTTTTTAAATTGCGAGCGACAATGAGATCGAAACAATCTCATTACCAATAAATAATAACAATGAAATTCCTTCAGAAAATATTCGAAACAAATAATTTTCATTTAAACCGGGAAAAACTGACTATTACCCATCATGCTGTATTCTGGTTTATTGTTGTATTAACTGTATTTATAAAAATATACCTTATCCCATTTAATATGATGGACATGGGGGATAATGCAACCCGGGTCTGGAATGCCCTTTGGTGGTCAAAAAGTCCCTTCTTCGTTATGCCTGAATCCGGCCACCCGTTCTGGTTCTATTTTATGGGGTCGATTATAAAAATCACTGGCGAAATTTACTACACCTCTATTATCACTATGATAATCCTTATGACAGCCGCCTCAATATTCATTTTCAGAATAACATTATTAATGAGCGATTTTAAAACTGCTCTGCTCGCCTTTTTTATTGTAACCTTAAATCCTGTCATATTCCGTCTGAACTTTCAGCCGACTGCACAGCAAATATACCTTACAGCTTCATGTATATTAATGTATTTTTTATTAAAAGCATTATTTACTGACCTGCCTGCCGAAACCTCGGCGCAGGCAGGAAAGAGCAGCATACATTTCATAATTGCCGGGGTTTTCGGATTCATTGCGCTTGCCACAAGGCCTGAAGCTTTATTTGTTATTGCTCCGCTGGCGATTGTTGCTGCCTTAAGCAAAAAACAGGGGAAATGGTATTTTGTTATAATTTCATTAATATTTCAGGTTTTTTGGATTATTTTAAGCTATATTAAGTACGGTTCATTTTTCCGCACTCTCCAGGCTGCCGATCAATACACCGCACCGGTAGATATCCAGGGCTTAAATTTGGAATTAAGATTAAAGGGTTTTTTTCTGCCATATTATTTTCTTGTTGTGGGATTAACAATTATTTTGTTTTACTATTTCGTTAAGGGAATAATTTATTCGTTTAAAACCTACCCTAAATCAATATTAATAACTCTGCTGATTATGATGCTTACCCCTGCCTTAATAAACGGAGCCGCCGGCATGAAATCGACAATATACCACACCACCATTTATATATATTTGATGTTTTTCATCAGTCCGATTTTTTGCGCAATAGGATTAAACAATGACATAATAAAAATAAAACATAAATATTTGCAAATTGCTTTAGCTACCGTTATTATTTTATCCTGTATTCCGCTATCATACATAAAAGAGTTCGTACCCGAAAAGTATAATAAATTATTCCCTAAGGTTATACAGTTTATAGTAACTACGGATGAACCTGAAGAAACACGAAAGCTGATTAAATTTGTTGATGAAAACATAAACAGTTATCCTGCGCTTTTATTTGATTCAGATGAAAATACATCCAGCATATTTTATGTTCCGTTCAGGACAAAGCTTGCTCCGCCGGAAAAAATTTTAATAAGCAGCTATAACGTTCCTGCTGATAAAGAGGGGCTTAAGCTGGAAATAGATAAATTCATGAAGAAGAATACGAACGGAATAATTATGATTCGCAAATCACCAACTGTAATGAACCAAATCTTCTCCGAACTTATAAATAACAAGCCCTATAAAAGAAATGACATAATATTAGCACTGGAAACAGAAAAATGGAATATTTATACTTATCAGAGAAACAATAAATAAATATAATGAACAAAAAAATTTATTTTCCTTCTGCAGTTGTTTTAATGTTACTGGCAATTTATTCTTTTAAAAGTTCGGATATTGATTATACAAAGACCGAACTTTACTTTGGGCTTTCAAAACCTGATGGCAGGAATGTAACAAATGAAGAGTTTCTTGCATTTACGGACACAGTAATTTCAAAATTTTTTCCGGAAGGATTCAGCGTAATTAATCTGGACGGGAAGTGGTATGACCCGGAAAAACAGAAAACGATCTCAGAGGAATCAAGGCTGGTGGTGCGGTTAAGCAAAATGAATGACGAAGTTTCTGCAAACATTGATACAATCAGGGCGAAATATAAACGGTATTTTAACCAGCAAGCGGTTCTAAGGGTGGATCAAAAAGTAGATGTGAGCTTTTAAAAATATCATTATATTTGATTCAATAAATTACCTCCATCCGTGAAAAACAGAAAATTAATTTTTTCGGTGATAGCCATACTTGCTATTACGGCAACTGGCTACATTTATTTTAATTCCATTGAAGACCCTGACGATAAAGCTTTATTTCAATGGATAAGCTCACAGGCTGATTATAGTTATTATAGGAATGATTCGACAATTTTAGCTACGTCCAAAGAAACAGAGCGCGCACATGATGATTTCATGCGGGTGCGTTTAAACAGCAAAGCTTTGTCTGTCCTGGACTCTGCGGGCAAGCTGCCTAAGGATGCATCTTTTCCTGATTCATCTATAATAATAAAAGAGATTTATTCGGATAAAAATCAGGCATCACCCGATTTGTTTGCCATTATAGTTAAGATGAAAGGCGATAAAAATTCGGGCAAGGACTGGCTGTGGGCTGAATATACTCCATCCGGCGAAACGGAATATTCGGTTACTAAAAATGGCAGGGTGTGCGTTAAATGCCATAGGTCCGGGGACGATTATGTAAGAATTTTGAAAATTCTTAAATAGAATACCCATCCGGAAAGGGGTTAGGCCTGCCTGCCGAAGTCTCGGCGCAGGCAGGGGGAGGAAACATTAACATTCTTTACAGAAAAATTATACCCGAAGATAACCCTGCACTTTATAAAATAATTACGCAAGTGATGACTGAATTTGGTGCAAACTCCAAAACCACTGTGCTTGGAGATCCTTCCATA
Organism: Ignavibacteria bacterium; assembly: GCA_036505135.1. Lineage (GTDB taxonomy): Bacteria > Bacteroidota > Ignavibacteria > Tepidaquicellales > OLB5 > DASXTZ01. The sequence continues at coordinate 2,808 of DASXTZ010000005.1, read as the reverse complement.
AGGAAAATGTCAGAAAATTATGCAGAACCGGACTCGGTTTATTACGTTGCACTGGTTGAAAACAAAATAGCAGGCGGAGCCGGTATCAAACAGCTTGATGGTGCAACAGAAAAAATATGCGAGCTTCAGAGAATGTTTCTTTTGCCTGACGCACGGGGAAAAGGCATCGGAAAACGTCTATTGGAAATGTGTCTTGAAGACGCGAAAAATTTCGGTTATGAAAGCTGCTATCTTGAAAGCCTTTCAAATATGCTGGATGCACGCAGGCTGTATGAAAAATTCGGGTTTAAAATTATAGATGCGCCAATGGGAAATACCGGACATAGCGGATGTAATGTGTTTATGCTTAAGAAACTAATTTGATTGTGCCATGAGCTGGATAAGCCCCAATATAGGTTTTCTCACGAATAAATGATGAAAAAAAGAATTAGAAAAAACTTTTAATCTCAAACACCAGCCTTTCAACATCAATCTCTTCAAACGGGTGAGGTGTATTTGGCAAAACAAGCAGTTTGCCATTAGGCAGTTTTTTATAAACATCAACGGTTTCGGCAAGTGTTACCATTTTATCTCTATCACCTATACCCACCGTCACATCATGTTTTATTAGCTCAAAATCACCGGGTTTTAGCTCGTTGTCTTTGCCAAGATTGATCATCATCTCGCGTGTCTTTTGCAAAATAATTTCCAGGTCTTGAGGTGCATGCCGTTTTTCCAGCTCATTGTAAAATTGCGGAATTTTCTCCTTCATCTTTGCAGCATCAAGCATTTTTATCTCACGCGCTGATACTTGCTCATCCCAGTGAAACTTTGATGCAACGGTCATAATTTTCCCGGTTCTTTCAGGATAATGTCCGGCAAGAAAAAGCGCCACATATCCTCCCATGCTGTAGCCAAAAATATCGGTAACATCTATTTTTAGCGCATCAATACATTCTAAAACATCTTCTGCAAAGAGTTTTATACTGAACGGTTCTTCCGGTATAGCTTCTCCTCCATGACCGGAAAAATTAATTGAATGAACATCAAAATCCGATGTCAGGCTTTTTTCAAGTTCAGCAAATTGTGAACTCGCACCAAGCGCTCCATGAAGAAGTAAAAGATGCATAAACCTCACTCCTAACCCTCTCAATACCGCGCGGCGAAGCAGGCGCCATAGAAAGAGGAAATTTTTGAAACACAAAATTAGTGATAATATGTGTAATTCGTGGCAACTATATTATGTTTTTTGTTGCAAAAAAATTATCTAAATTCCTGCAGAAATTAAACGATTTTGGATAAAATCTCCATAATTATACCTGTATATTTCAACGAATTATCACTTAACGAAACTTACAATGAAGTTAAGCGTGTAATGGATGAAAATGCCTCAAGGTTCGATTATGAATTAGTTTTGGTTGATGATGGCTCAAAGGATAACTCATATAATGTGATGAAATCGCTTGCGGCGCAGGATAAAAAAATCCGGTTGGTAAAGCTATCGAAAAATCATGGCTCGTATGTTGCAATTCTTGCCGGCCTTAGTTACGCGACAGGCGATGCTTATACGTTTCTTGCGGCAGACCTGCAGGATCCGCCGGACCTTATACCGCAGATGTATGATGAATGGCTTAAATACAATAGGCGTGATATGGTCTTCAGTGTGCGCTCAAGCCGCGAAGACCCTATAATCTCTCGGATATATGCTTACTTCTTCTATAAGCTGTTCCGGACATTCGTGCTGCCTGAATATCCTGAAAAAGGGTATGACTGTTTTTTTATTAACAAAGAGCAGCGTGATATGGTTGTTAAAATGAACGAAAAGAATTCGCACCTGATGGCTCAGATAATCTGGCTTGGGTACGGCCATCATTACATTTATTATCACAGGCAAAGGCGCAGGCATGGAAAATCACGCTGGACTTTTTTCAAAAAATTCAAGCTTGCATTCGATACATTCTTTGGGTTTTCAGGCAGGCCATTAAGGCTTGCTTCATTTTTAGGAATGAATGTTTCTGTACTCGGTTTTATTCTCGCACTTTATATTATTATCCGTAAAATAGTCAGCGACGCTCCTGTCTTCGGCATTCCTTCACTTATGGTTTCTATATTAATTACAGGAGGTTTGATATTAATGAGCATCGGCATAGTGGGTGAGTACATGTGGAGAAATTTCGACGAAAGCCGTTCAAGGCCAACATTTATAGTCGAGGAGACACAAAACTGTTGATTACGATTCCCCTCATCAAGTTCGATTGCATCCATTTCAAAGGTGATAAGCCGTGTTTTCCAAACAAAACTTACGGTGTATTTTGCAGCGAATGCACTCTGTATGAAAAAGATGAAGCAATAACCGAAGATTTTCCTGAAATCGGAAAACCCGATTTTCCGGAAAATCCCGGTGACTTCAAAAAAATAATAATAATTAAACTTGATGCGGTTGGCGATGTTTTAAGAACTACTTCTATTTTGCCTTCTCTTAAAGAAAAGTATTCCGATTCTTCTATAACATGGATTACTAAAGAAAAATCTTTTGATGTATTAAAAGACAATGAAAAGATTGATGAAATATATTTTGATACTGATGACCTTGAACATATTTATAATGATGATTTTGATATCGCAATAAATCTTGACAGCGGACATGAAAGCTGTGAAATAATGAGCAGGCTTGTTGCAAAAGAACGTTTCGGCTTTCATCTCATCAATGGCAAGCCTTACCCGGTAAACGAGCTTGCTGACGAATGGTACCTAATGGGAGTTGAGGACAACACAAAAAAGGCTAATACAAAAACTTACCATAAAATAATTCATGAGATCTGCAATTTA
>DASXTZ010000004.1:0-2096 GCA_036505135.1 Ignavibacteria bacterium | reverse complement strand
CATTTTATTAGAAGAAAGCCATCCCAAATGCACATGTGCTGATGTGCCGGTTTTAAAATTAAGGTCAATATGAGCGTTATTTATCAGCTGTTTTTTTGATTTATGCTTGTTAAAAACACCGAACGGATAAGCACCCCGAGTGCATTCAATTTTCCATGGCACTTCTTCAAGCAAATGAAGAATGATCGAAAAATCGTGAGGACCTAGGTCCCATATTACATCCACTTCAGATTCAGGTGGGCCCAGGTTAATTCTTGTAGAGGTAATATGAAGGACATCTCCTATTACTTTTTTCTTAAGAAGCTCCTTAATTTTTCTAACTGCAGGTGCAAATTGAAAAACATGTCCTACAGCTAATTTTTTATTAAGCTTTTCTGCGGTATCAACCAGAGACTGTGCTTCTTCTGAACTTCCTGCCAATGGTTTTTCTACAAAAACATGCTTACCAAGGAAAAGAGCTTCCTCAGCTATTTCTCTGTGACTTGAAACATGAGTAGCAACCACAACTGCATGAATAGACTTATCATTTAAAATTTCGCGGTAATCCTTTGTTGTTTCAATATCGGGAAACTCTTTTTTAATAAATTCAAGCCTTCCGCTTTTAAGGTCGCTTACTTTTTTAACCCTGCAATTAAGCAAGCTTGAAAAATTTCTTATTAGCTTTGGTCCCCAATATCCACAGCCTATTACTCCGATGTTCAGTATCTTCTGATCGCGCGCCATTAAACCCCCCCTTTTCCAAGCACCATGACTGGAATAGTTCTGAACAATATCTTGAGATCAAGCCATAATGATTGGTTATCAGCGTAATAGAGGTCAAGGATAACGGAATCACTAAATGTTACATCTTCCCGGTTCCTTGCAATTATTTGTGCAAGTCCTGTCATACCGGGAATTACCTTATACTTAAGCTTATGCCATTCTTTAAAATGTTCGTACTCATAAGGCAGACATGGGCGGGGGCCAACAAGGCTCATTTGACCCTTAAAAACATTAAACAGCTGCGGAAGCTCATCGACACTAAATTTCCTCAATAACCTTCCAACGGGCGTAATTCTGGGGTCATTTGATAATTTCTTGTAACCTTTGTCCTCCTTGATAACGCTTTCAAGATGCGTTTGATGGACGTGCGGGTCATTGTTAGAATACATTGTTCTGAATTTATACCATGTAAAACTTTTTCCATTCTTGCCTATTACATGAGTTGTAAAAAAGACCGTTCCTCTTGAAGTAAACTTTATGCTTAATCCAATTAACAGCCATACCGGTGTGAGTAAAGTTATTAAAAATCCTGAAGCCCCAATATCGAAAATTCTCTTGAACTTTTCCGAATAAAGAGGTGATAGCTTTGGTGAAACGGAAATCACTTTTAAGTCATGATACTCACCTTCGTCAAGCTTGGCATCAACGATATCAAAATGATTTGAAACAAGATTTACATGACAATTAGTTAGCTTGCATTTTTCAATTAAATCCAGAAGTCTTTTGTTTTCAATACTTTGAATTGTTATAAAAATTTCATCAATTTCCTGGTCATCTACAATTTTATCGATATCATCTGTTGTGCCCAGAACAGGAATTCTGTTTATTTTTTTCTCTTTTTTAGTCGGGTCATCATCAAGAAAAGCAACCAACTCAATATGATAATAAGGTTTTACCGTCAGTATCTCAGCAAAAAATTCGCCAAGGTTTCCCGCACCAATGGCCAAGGCGCGTCGGGTAAGAATTTCTTTAATATTGCCGCCAATGTAGTTTGCACGCAGAAATTTTCTCAAAACAAGTACTCTTGATATGAATAAAAGAAAGAGCGAAGAACCGAAATAAATTATGACCTGCGTACGGGAATCATGTAGTGTTTCCTGTGTCTTAACTAAAAAAATCAAAAGTATAATTAAGATACTATCAATAAGCAGTCCTTTTAAAATCAATAGGGTTTGCTCGCCAATTTGAAGAAAGTATTTATGTTTGTAAAGCTGATAATAACGAAATATGGGAATAATCAGTAAACAACCTGCCAGAAAGATTAATAATTTCTCTACAATCGTAGTGCCAGATATGTATTGATAAAATTCTTCATTGGCAGTGGAATAAAGTGA
>DASXTZ010000003.1:0-13424 GCA_036505135.1 Ignavibacteria bacterium | reverse complement strand
AAAATTTTTTGTTTTTTTAAGAATACTATTTTAATTAAGTTGCATCTTTTATATGGATATCGTTAATGCGATTAATATAAAGCATTAATTTTCAAGAACAGCTACCTTAAATTTGAAATCCTGAGTTAACGCTAATGAAATTCTTCGCTTCGCTAAGAATAATTATTATTTCTGTTCAAGTTTTCGTTTAGTCTCAACAATTTTGTATGATTCTATTATATCACCTACTTTAATATCATTAAAGTTTTCAAGGCTTATACCGCACTCAAATCCCTGTTCGACCTCACGAACATCGTCCTTAAATCTTTTCAATGCGTTAATTGTACCGTCAAATATTACGAAACCATCCCTTAGCAGCCTTACCTTGCTGTTCCTTATTATTTTTCCATCAAGGACGTAACATCCTGCAACAGTTCCGATCTTGGGAACCTTGAATGTTTGCCTTACTTCAACCGTTGCAAGGACTTCTTCGGATTTCTCCGGCTCCAGCAGGCCTTCAAGGGCAAGCTTAATTTCGTTGATAACATCATATATAATGTTATGAAGCCTGATATCAACGCTTTCGGTTTCTGCGAGTTTTCTTGCTTTAAGGTTTGGCCTTACATTAAAGCCTACAATAATAGCATTCGACGCAGTTGCAAGCAGAACATCGTTTTCGGAAATTTCACCTATGCCTTTGTGGATCACACTGACTTTTACCTCATCGGTTCCAAGCTTCAAAAGCGAATCTGATAGAGCCTCAACGGAACCATCTACATCTCCTTTGATAATTACATTAAGATCGACCTGTTTTCCTTCTTTGATCTGCTTGGAAATATCATCAAGTGTAGTAAATTTGATCTGTCTGAAATCCTGCTCACGTTTTAGCTGCTGTCTCTTTATTGCAATTTCCTTGACATCCCGTTCATTTTCCATAACTATGATAGAATCACCTGCCTGGGGCATACCATCAAAACCAAGAACCTGTACCGGCGCAGCCGGTTTTGCCGTCTCAACACGTTTTCCTCTTTCATCAAACATTGCTTTTACCCTTCCGCTGTAAATTCCTGCAATGAATGAATCTCCCGTTTTTAATGTTCCTTTTTGAACCAGGACTGCAGCTGAAATGCCTTTTCCTTTATCAAGCTTGGCCTCAATTATTGCACCGCGGGCATGCCTGTTTGGATTAGCTTTCAAATCGAGCAATTCGGCCTCAACAAGAATTTTTTCCAGCAGTTGTCCTACATTCAATCCTGTTTTTGCCGATATTTCAACAGATTGATATTTGCCTCCCCATTCCTCTACAAGTATACCTTTATCCGAAAGCTGAGTTTTGATTTTAAGAGGATCTGCAGCGGGCTTATCAATTTTATTTATTGCTACAATAATAGGAACATTTGCTGCCAGTGCATGGTTTATAGCTTCCACTGTTTGCGGCATGACACTATCATCCGCCGCGACAACAAGAATTACTATATCGGTAATTTGTGCTCCCCTGGCACGCATTGCTGTAAAAGCTTCATGGCCGGGTGTATCTAAAAAGGTTATCAGCCTGCCGTCTTCAGTTTTAACCTGATAAGCGCCAATATGCTGTGTTATACCACCGGCCTCGCCGGCAACAACATTTGCTTTTCTGATGTAATCAAGCAGTGATGTTTTTCCATGGTCAACATGGCCCATAATGGTAACAACGGGCGGACGATTCACAAGTGTTTCGGGGCTGTCTTCAGTATCTGTAAGAACATCAACTTCATATTCTTTCTGGAACTCAACAGTAAAGCCAAACTCATCTGCAAGAAGAATAATCAGGTCTTTTTCCAGCCGCTGGTTTATTGTTATCATCATGCCAAGCTCGAAACATTTCTGTATCAGCTGGCTAACTTCTATTTTCATTAAGGATGCAAGCTCGCCGGCGGATAAAAATTCGGTAACCTGCAGAACGTTTTGCCTTTCAAGCTCTTCCTGCTGGTGTTTTTGTTCAAGCTCTATTCTCTCTTTTTTCTTTCTCTTTCTTAGCTGTGCTCTTGCCGATGGACCGCCTGAATCATCCATCTTTGCCATTGTTTCACGGATAGCTTCTTCAATCTGCTGGGTTATTTCTTCATCTGCAAATTTTTTGCGTTTCTTTGCTTCAAGCCCGTCTACATATTTTAGCTTCTTAGCCTTATCTTTTTTATCGGAATCACGCTTGCGGGCCAGTGCATCGGCGCTTTCGGCCGGGGGTTTTGCTTCAAGCTCCCGCTTTCTTTCGTCCTCCCGCGAAACAAATGGTTTTTTAAAGAAAGGTCTTTGGCCGTGAACAGGACGCTTTGGCTTGCGAAAATCTTCTTTTATGGTAACGCGTTCAAATGTTCCCTGTGGTTTTTTACGCTCAAACCTTCCGGCTTCGGGTTTCTTGCCTTCATACTTTCCTTCCGGTTTTTTCCCTTCGAATTTCTTTCCTTCAAATTTTCCTTCAGGCTTCCTGCCTTCGAATTTCCTGCCTTCGTGTTTCCCCTCCGGTTTTTTCCCTTCGAATTTTTTCCCTTCAAACCTGCCTTTGGGTTTTTCGAATCTTTTGCCCTTTTCTTCAAATTTCTTTTCCCGGGGAACCTCTTTGGCTTTTATAACTTCCTTATGAACTTTTTTTACCGGCTCTTCCGCTTTTTTCGGCTCTTCTTTTTTCTTTTCAGGCTCTGTATCCTTAATTGCAGGTTCACCCGTTTTCTTTCTGGCCTCTTCCTCTTCACGTTTCTTTTTCTGTTCAATCTCTATCTGCTTCTGTCTTTCAAGCTCTTCTTCTTTTTCTTTAATCTTCCTGCGTTTTTCTTCCAGCTCTTTTTGAAGCTGAGCTTCGCGTTCGGCTTTAATGCGGTCCTCTTGCTCAACCCTCTTTACTCTTTCTTCTTCTTCCTTTATTTTTCTTTCCCGTTCCTTCTTAATATCCTCTTCAATCTCTGTTATTTCTATTCCTTTGTGTTTTTTCTTAAACTCCATAAGCTTCTGCTTATGTCTTCCAGCGTCCTCAACGTCTGCTTTAAAGTGCCCGAGTACCTTATTATAAACCGACTCGTCAACTTTTGACATAATTCCGCCAACCTCGATACCTATACGCTTAAGATAATCGAGAATTTCTCCGGATTGCCTGTTAACTTCTTTTGCAATCTTTGAAATCTGTATCCCTTTACTTGTTTTTGCTTCGGGCATTAAATATATTCTGTCTTACTAAAATTTTGTTTTTAAATTATTACTTATCTTCAGATTCTTCTTTAGCTACTTCCTTACGCTCCTCTTCATCTTCTTCCTCTTCCTCATCATCTTCTTCTGATTCTTCTTCTGATTCTTCTTCTGATTCTTCTTCATCCTTCTGGTCAGATGCTGTTTTTGTAACTACCTCTTCCTCATCGTCATCGGGAATATCTGCCGTAAAATCCTTTATCTCTTCTTCCTCTTCCTCTTTTTCTTCATCTTCTGCTTTAGCCTTATCATTCTTTCGTTCAACTTCAATTTCGTAGCCAGTCAGCCTGCTTGCAAGCTTTATGTTCTGGCCATTCTTTCCTATAATGAGCGAGATCTGGTCTTCATCGGCAACTATTTTTGCAACTTTATTGGCTTTATCAAGATATATATCTTTCAGCTTTGCCGGCGCAAGTGCGCGGGCAATAAACAATGCTATATCATCGCTGTAATTAATAACGTCAATATTTTCATTTGCAAGCTCGCGGACAATTGAGTGAATCCTTATGCCTTTCATGCCTACGCATGCACCTACTGCATCTATCCTGTCGTCATAAGAATAAACGGCTACCTTGGCTCTTTCCCCCGGCTCGCGTGCAATTGATTTGATCTCGATTACGCCGTCGTAAATTTCAGGAATTTCAAGCTCAAATAATTTTTTAAGAAATTCATCACATGCGCGTGATACTATTATCTGTGGGGGGCCTGAGGATTTCTTCACCACTTCTTTTACATAAACCCTTATCGACTCTCCCTTTTTATACCTTTCCTTGGGTATCTGTTCTGATTTTGGAAAAGTAATTTCATGGCTGTTATGTATTAAAAGTATGCTGAGAGGCTTTATCTGGTATATTTCACCAACGATAATTTCCCCGACTAAATCCTTATAGTCGTTATATATAATTTCCTTTTCAACTTCACGTATTTTCTGGTTGAGGTTTTGCTTAAGGTTAACTATGTGCCTTCTGCCGAAGGTAACGTAATCGAGCACTTCGGTATAGTCATCGCCTACTTCAAGTTCCTCTTTTGATTTTTCACTTGCTTCAGCCTTTGAAATTTCCGTTTCAGGATCGGTAACCTCATCAACTATAGTTTTGGAAAGATACATTTCTATATCACCTTTATCCATATTCACAATGACGTCAAACCTGGCATTCTGTCCATATTTTTTCCTTATCATCATGCCGAAGACCTCTTTGATAATGCTTTCGAGCACATCACGGTCTATCTTTTTATCCTTAACCATTAGCGAGAAGGAATCTACAATGTCCGATTTCATATATTAATTAACCTCTTATTGATTAATCCGGCGTGAGCCGAACTGTTGAAAAATTTAAAAAATAACCATTCTTTATATTGTAAAGAAAAAAAATGACGCTTTTCGGAGCGTCATCAAGTCATAATACAATTAGAATCCTACAAATATAACGATTGTGAAGACCTTTTGCAAGGATAAGAAAATGCTTGATTATTGTAATTTTTAGCTATTTTTATGGGATGGTATCTCAACTTGATGCTCTACAAGCCGGGCAATTATTACCGCACTCTGAACACCCCAACAATTTCCCACCTGCCTAGCATATCTTCTTCAGCAACGTAGCTGGGTGAGGGAAAGTTATGAATTATCATCAGGGTTCCCTCCCCTTCGGGTGTATATTTATCAGACATGATTCCAATGTGGTCAGCCCATGAATCATGGTTCATATCCCATATAACTACATCACCAGCCTGATATTTTCCGGCAGGAATTTCCAGCCAGTTCTTTTTAAACCATATGAGCTGGTTTGGGACTCTGCGATGGTCAATGTTTTGGTCAGGTTTTTTAGCATTCCAGCGGCTCATGGGATAATCACTCCAGTTTGCTTTTATATCGTTATAAATTTCTTCCTGCAGGTCGCAAACCCCTCCCCATCGTAATGCGCGGATTGTAACTTCGGTGCAGACGCCAAGAGTTGGGTCTAAATCTCCGTTTGGATAAACTTTACTGCCGGTATATTCTCCGTCCCTGTATTTTAAAACATGATATGCCATATCCATATCGTAGTTAAACTTTGCCTCAAGGCATTTCTTTGCGCCTTCCAAAACTTTTTTCTGGTTTTCAGTAAGGTTAAATGTTATTGTTGAATCAATTTTTTTTTTCGAATCAATGTGGGGAGAAACTTCTTTTTTCGTACAGGAATAAAATAAATTGGCAACAAAAAGTATTTGAATGATATACTTCATGTTAAATATAAACCCCCGAATAGACCCCTGATCATTTGATATTTGATCGATCATCTGATTAATCATCATAGCTTTTCATCCCCCCTTTGATTAAAGGGGGGACTTATATTACAGTTAACCCTATAACCAAAATTGTTCGTTAATTTTTGCAAATTCAAATATCATGAGGGGGGGTTTTACATTATAAGTTAAATAAATAACTTACCGATATACCCGCAGTAAAAGCCCGCTTTAAGCCGTCAAAGTTGTAATTGCGGTGCAGGAATGGGAGCGCTGCCTCGCCTGTTATTAAAAATTTATCATTAATGTAATAACCTACCGATGCAAGCAGGTTCACCTGCGGCTCATTAGAGCCCTCGATTTCAATAAATGATTCCTGCGGCGAAACATTAATTCCAAGTACGCTTGACCTTTGAATTCTTATAATAGTAAGAATTTCTCCCTTTACATTCAGTTTACCAAAAAGCTGACTGTAGCCCGCACGTAATAAAATATCGTCGCCTCTTTTCAGCCTCGTTTTGAAATTAGCATTTCTCCCGAAAGGTTTTTGGTATGCCACCGATACACTGTAAGCCTGATAACTATAAGTAGCGCCAACTATTAAATCGTTTGTTCCAAATCCGGGCATATATCTTTGCGGCAATGAATCGGTTGTATTAACATCTGCCACGGAAATCTTTCCGCCCGCGGAAAAAGTTAAATTGTGAGTCTTTTTTATTACAAAACTCCGGCTGTATAAGGCAGTAAGGTCACCAATACCTCTGTTGCTGCCTAATGGCCCTTCTATTAATGTGAATGGAATACTGAAGCTAAAACGTGAATTTTTTGTCAGGCTTAAATCCGCAGATAATATTATAGAGTTAAATATTAAATCATTCAGTGCCCCGTTAATATCGGGGTCTTTACCGCTGTAACCGTATCGATAGCCTAACGATACACTGCTTATATCCTGTTTGATTTCGTTTTTCTGTTTCTTTCCTAAAAAACATATTCCAGCATCTGAACACTGGGAGTAAGTAAGATTTATTATTATAAATAAAAGAAAAAAATATTTTATCATTATCAGCAAATTACTAATTTAAATTTAAAGATTTAATTCTCCTTTAAGGGTATAGATTTTTTTCAGGTGCCTCAATTCCGTTGTTGGATAATTAAACAATAAGTTATGAATTGAATAAAAGATAAATTTTAAATAAGTTGTTAGACATGAATAGAACTGATTCGCAGACCAAAATCCCCTCTGCATATATTTATCTCGGAACTTTCTTCATTGCATTTTCAACTTTAGCCCTCGAAGTAACACTCACACGTATATTCAGTGTAATTACGTTTTACCATCTTGCATTTTTTGCAGTCTCAATTGCTATGCTTGGGATGACAGCAGGTGCAATTACAGTATATTTTAGACCCGAGTGGTTCGAAGAACATAATATAGGTCCAAATACGGCCAAGGCTTGTTTAGCTTATTCCGCAGCTGCAGCAATTGCATTAACAGTATTATGTTTGCTGCCTGTATACTTCATATATTCATTAATGTTTATCTTTTCTATATTAATAGTTACTGCAGCATGTTCTCTGCCGTTTTATTTCTCCGGTATGGTTGTCTCGGTAGTGTTAACAAAATACCCTCTCCCGATTGGCAAATTATATGCAAGTGACCTGATAGGGGCTTCCCTGGGGTGCTTATTTGTTCTGGGCGGTCTTGAGCTGTTTGATGCACCAGGGCTGATTTTATTAAGCGGGGCAATAGGAATAATATCAGTTTTTTGCTTTGGTTATAGGTCGCTTTCACTGCGGTCAAAACGATGGAGTATCATAGTACTGGTGCTCCTTATATCCGGTGTTTTTGTCAATACAGTCAGCGATCGCGGGTTCAGGCCGATTAATATTAAAGGACATCAGGAAACCCTTACTAAATATGCTGTTGAAAAATGGAATTCATTTTCCCGTATTGCAGTTGATGAGGGCATTGAAAGAGTTCCCCATCTCTGGGGCCCCAGCCCGGTAATGCCGGCCGATTCAACAAGTTTTGTGTATCAAATGACCATTGATGGCGAAGCCGGCACGCACCTGACAAGATTCACAAAGCTGGAGGATATACAATACCTGCGCTATGATATTACAAATGCTGCTTATTATCTGAAAGAAGGTTCTGAATCGGCATGTGTCATAGGCGTAGGAGGAGGAAGAGACATTCACAGTGCAATTCTTTTTGGAGTAAGAAAGATTGTGGGAGTTGACGTGAATCCTATATTTATAAACTTGCTGAACAACAAATTTAGAAACGAAGCGAATATATCTAATCGTCCCGATGTTAAGCTCGTGGTTGATGAAGCAAGAAGCTACCTTTCACGCTCTGATGAGAAATTTTCAATAATACAAATGTCATTAATTGATACATGGGCTGCTACAGGAGCCGGGGCCATGACCCTCACAGAAAACTCTTTATATACTGTTGAAGCATGGAAAATATTTCTCAATCGTTTAGATACTAATGGTATATATACTTTATCGCGGTGGTATAACCCACAAAATCTTGGTGAAACAGGCAGAGGTGCAAGCTTAGCTGTAGCAGCACTTTTTGAATTGGGAATAAATGAGCCGGCGAAGCACATTGCAATGTTAACTGTAAGCAAACTCTCAACATTAATTGTAAGCAAAAGTCCTTTTTTAGATCGGGATATTTCCAAGTTAAAGGAAATCGCATCAAGTTTGAAGTACAATTTCGTAATCGTGCCGGGTGAGCTGCCTTCTAATGCAATATTAAGGAAAATAATATCTTCAAAATCAAAGGAAGAGTTATTTTTTAATATTAAAGATGAACCGCTTAATTATTTGCCTCCCACAGACGAAAATCCATACTTTTTTAACATGCTGCGCCTGAACCATTTGAGTGAAATTCAGTTGATGGAAGGTGTGCACTACGGAAATCTTCAGGCTTCTTTAGCATTGGTTGTTTTGATTTTTTCACTTTTCTCGTTAACTATTTTAACGATAATCCTGCCGCTGATTTATCGTTCGCGGATTAAAAATTTTATAAAAGGAAAAACATTTTGGAAAGCCGTGTTTTATTTCTCCCTAATAGGAGCAGGATTCATGATGACTGAAATTGGATTAATGCAAAGATTATCTGTTTTCCTGGGACACCCTGTTTATGCTCTGGGTATATTATTATTTACTATAATACTCAGCGCTGGTATCGGCAGTTTTTTTAGCGAACATTTGCCTGTCACACGCTCTCCTTGGAAATATGTTTTGCCGGCTTTTGCTGCGATAGCTATTCTGGCGATTAATTTCATTCTTAATGCTGTTATTTCGTCTATGATAACATCTCCTATGCTAAGTAAGATTATTATATCGATTTTAGTGATTTTTCCTGTAGGATTTACGTTAGGATTCTTCTTCCCGATGGGAATGAGGCTTGCCAAAAGCAGGTCACCGGAAGAGACACCCTGGTTATGGGCACTAAACGGTATTTTCGGCGTTCTTTTTTCCGCACTTGCTGTCTTTTTCTCAATTTATTTTAGCATTTCACTGAATTTTTATCTGGCTTCCTTGTGCTATGCAACGATCTTAATTTTAATAAAAGGGTTATCACAACCTTCAACTGGTTAAGTAAAAAATAATCCGAGGCGTAGAAAAACCTTTCAAACTTCTAAAGTCTTTAAAAACTTCGGAAGTTTCTTCACGTTTTCCTTTATTATTGCGACATAAATTTCTATTTTTACTTTCTTGATGCATATAATTTATATAGGAGCGGGCGGATTTATTGGAGCAGTATCAAGGTATTTGATCTCAAAAATATTTAAATAACTTTATGCCATCTTTTCCCTTAGGAACCCTTACTGTAAATGTTATTGGAAGTTTTATTATAGGCTTTATTATATACTCTGTTGGACTTGGGAAAAACATTTCACCCGAATTGAGGGATTTTATTACAATAGGAATTATTGGGGGATTTACAACAATGTCAACATTTGCGTATGAATCATTCCGTTTATTTGAGTTGAACGAGATTTTGTTTTTTTCACTGAACGTATGCCTGAATATTTTACTTTGTATTGCAGCTGTTTATGCAGGCAAAGAACTTGCTATATTGATACAAAAATAAAAAATGCAAAAAGAATCCACCGGAATACTGCTTAGAATATTTGTTGGCGAAAGCGATAAATTCGAAGGGAAGAACCTTTACCAGTATTTAACCGAGTATTTAAGGAAAAATCATTACTCCGGAGTTACTGTTCTTCGGGGAATAACGGGCTTTGGGAAGGCAAGCAAGATACATTCATCTGATTTGCTTGAGCTTTCAAGCGACCTTCCTATTGTTATAGAAATAGTTGATACGGAAGAAAAAATCGTGCAGCTAAAAAAAATATTCGACCAAACAAATATGATTCCGAGTGCCCTTATTACAGAAGAAAAAGTAAAAATTATCCGATACGGAACATAGTAATTTTATCCTTTTAGCCATAAACTTAATTCTTATTTAACAATTACATAATATGACTTTTATTAATTTTCATAATATTTGTAAATATTGTCACGTAGAACTTATTTTCAAATCTAATACATATAACTATATATACAATATGAATAATACAATTATAAATAAGCCCCTCGTTTTAAGGATTTTTGAAGATTTTAGATATGATCTGCTAAAGGCAATTGCTTTTATAATTCTTGTTGCGGCATCGATTTATTATTCAAATGAGGAAAGCGGGAAGTATTATTTTCAGAACCGCTCAAATTCTACCATACTCAATAAATAACCCCATATTTAAACTATTGTATTGCTTATTTTTTCTTAAACCTTAAAAACCACTAGTTTACGGTAGACCCTTTATAATATTATATAATTAATTTTATTTCAGAAATTACTTTATGTAACCCATATGGAATATTAATTCATAAAATACCGAGTGTTATACCCAAGTTATGTTTTCTAAAATTGGGTTGATTAATGGAAATTTAATTAATCATTAATATACTAGTTCAGAATTAAATTGGAGTAAACAATGAAGAATCAAAACCCTTTCTACTTAACAGCCGGCATAATAATTTTTGCAATACTTATATTATCGGTTCATTCGCAAGTAGATAATGGATGGACACCAAGAACATTTACAGCACCTTTCATACTTACTATTATCGATACAACAAGGTTGCCCTTAACACCTTACATTAGTGGCTATGTTTATTTTGACGGAATTAGTGATTTTGCCAGGTGCAAGGCTGACAGCAATTTAAGATTCCAACGTAACACTACAAACCAATTTAAAATATTTTTCCGTTGGAAAACGACAAAGCCTTACAAGATTGGTGGAATTATGGGGGATATGCGGGGTGCTCTACACTGGGGCATTGTATTTGGATCTTCTCATAATGGATATATTGCAATGTATCTTGACGGCTGGAGAGATTTATATTATTTAGGATATGGAGATTTGGTTGATACAAATTGGCACGATTATTACTGCGAATACACAAAAGCAGATGGCTTGTTAAAATTCTTTGTGGATGGAACACTGCAGACTAGCTGCGCTAATGTAATCTACTCAAATAAAACAGATTCTTTAGGAGCCTTCACTTTAGGCAACACTAATGCACCTTATGTTGCTTCCTCACCAACTGATATTCCAAACGATTATTATTCAAAAGGTTTTTTAGACTCCATTTACATAGAAGTAGATACGGTTTGGCATCGTAAATGGAATTTTAATGAGGGCTCCGGGCAAAATGTGTACCCGCAGGAGCTCTATGAAATAACTGATAGAACTTTAATAGGATCTACAGACCCTAACTCAAACACAGAAGTTTTACAAAGAGGATTTTACCCAAGTATTGATAGTGCAGATTTCACATGGATATCATCGGGAATCCATACATCTAATTTCCATTCACTGGGAACCGGCATGAGACACTATGTTGGATACCCTACAAATTACTTTGGTGAAGTATATTCACTGGGCCTATGTACTTTCCGCGATTCAGGGCTGGTAAGTACCGGTTGTTTTACGAGAGTGAATGTCGAGGGGGTTAATTTAAACTCAGGACAGGTGGCTAACAGGGTTGCTATTTACTATCCGACACAAGGGTGGGTAAGTGCCGGTTCAGGCAGTGCAAATGGTTTTAATCAAATAGGGATACACTGCACTGAATTCCGAAATGATTTATATGTTGTAGGGGGCTTTACACAAGCCGGAGGCGTCCAGGCAAATTATATAGCTAAGTTTAACGGTGTATCGTGGTCTGAATTAGGCTCAGGTTTGAATGACCCCGGTTTATTTTTATATAATGATGGCGATAGTGTTTTGTATGTGGGAGGAGCCTTTACTACGGCGGGAGGAATTTCTGCTAAAAAAATTGCTAAATGGAATGGCAGTTCGTGGAACGCCATGGCTGAAGGAGTATTTCCATATTATGTATGGGCTATATTAAGATTTGGCTCTGATATAGTTGTTGCGGGTGATTTTCTTGAAGCAGGGGGCTCAACAGCGAACAGAATTGCCAAATGGAGTCCCGTTACTCAATCATGGAGTGATATGGGTTCAGGAACAAATCAGGGTTTCGATAACGGATCAGTTTATTGCTTGTGTGTGTTCAATGGTGAGCTTTATGCAGGCGGTTCTTTCACAACTATTAATAACGGAACTACATGCAAGGGACTTGCGAAGTGGAATGGTTCTGCATGGGTAAGAGTTGCCGACGCCGAAGGATTCGTGGGTCATATAGTTGATTTAGAAGTTTATAATGGATTGCTTTACGGCACTGGTTCTTTCATGTGGATTAACGGGGTGAAGGTTAATAAGATTTTCAAAACAAATGGAGTACAGTTCTCGCCATTAAATTACGGTATAGATATGCGGGGTGAGGATTTGTGTGTATGGAATAATAAACTCGTAATAACAGGCGATGCTGAATCGGCAGATGGGCAGGAATTTGGAAATATATTTTATTACGAGGATGAAATAACCGGCATTTCTACCAATGAAAATAATAATGTGATAAGAAACTTTGTGCTATATCAAAACTATCCAAACCCGTTCAATCCCAGGACAACTATTAAATTCTCAATTCCAAAAGCTGATAAAATTACTTTAAAAATCTATGATATTTTAGGCAGAGAAGTGGCAGCATTATACAACAATTCCAAGATGGATCCGGGTACCATAACATACGATTTTGACGGAACGAATCTTGCCTCGGGTGTATATTTTTATTCGTTAATTGCCGATGAAGTAAAAATTGACACGAAGAAGATGGTTTTATTAAAATAAGAGCAAATTTTCGAATTATTATTATCGCAATCGTTGTCATTCAGAACTTATTTTCAAATCCAATATATGTATAAATACACACAAATATAGAATGAATGATAGTATTATAATAAGCCCCTCGTTTTAAGGATTTTTTGAAGATTTCAATATGATCCGCTGAAGGCAATTGCTTTTATAATTCTTGTTGCGGCATCGATTTATTATTCAAATGCGGAAAACGGAAACTCGTTTTTTTAACGAATAATTTTAAAGCGTACCTTCTTAACGTAAAGCCCGTTTTTTGCTTTAAGTTGTACTCAAATTTGACAAACATAAGATTTACAGTTATATTTAGCAAATAATGGTATCAATACGCAGAATAGTAAAAAGAGCAGGCAGAACAGTAGTTAAAACAGCGGATAAAACTGTTGGTAGGACTGGAAAAAAAGTTATAAAAACTGCAGGTAAAACTCTTAGCATCGCCAATAAAACAATTGTGAAAAATGCTGAGAAAACATTGAGCGGAGCAAAAAGAACAATAAGCAAATCAGTTAAAAAGGGTGTTGTTTCTGGTCTGGATAATCTTGCTTCGGGTCTGGCTAAGAAAACCGGAATGACTCCGCTGCTAACCGGAGTAAAAAAGTTTTCCCGCATTGTAGATAAATCCGTCAGCACAGTACTAAAATTTGCTAAATGTGCAAAATGGGTAAAACTCCCGGTCTTTTGGGCAATTACCGGCGTACTGTATGC
>DASXTZ010000002.1:0-3610 GCA_036505135.1 Ignavibacteria bacterium | reverse complement strand
GCTCTATTTCGTTTTCCCTGTAAATAATATCGCGCTCAAGCTTCTGTATTTCGTCATTCAGGTTCTCTTTTTGCTTTTTCTTATTGTTAAATTCACGCAGTAGCCTCTCATTTTCTTCTTTCAGAGATGTAATGTCTTTTTCAAGTCCGCGTTTTTGCTTATCAAGATCTGCAATTTTATTTATATTTTTAGTATTTTCATCGGTAAGCTTCGTGCACCTTGCAAGCTGCTCTTCAAGCTTATTTTTTGCTATTTCATATTCATTTTGTTTATCACCCAGCTCCTTAGAAGTTGATGCATGTTTCATAGTAAGGTCTTTTAATTCTTCCTTGCTAAGCTTAACCTTTAGCTCAAAATTTTCTACCGCGGTTTTTTTAGTCACCTGAGATTCTTCCATTAGCTCAAGAGTATTTCTAAGGACAACTATCTTATCTTCGCTTTGAACCTTGTTCTGTTTAAGCTTTTCTATTTCGTTTTCAAACTCTATTTTTTCCCTTGAAAATCTTTCAATGTTCTCCTCAAGGTATTTTATGCGCTGCCGGGCAATTGAAATTGATGTCTGGACTTCATTTATTCTGAGGTTAATTTCATTTAACCGATCACGCGACTCGTTTAAACGTTTTTCCGTTTCACTAAGCTCAGCTTTATATTTATCAATTATACTTTCGTTTTCATTAAGGTGTACCTGTATTTTTTCACGTTCTTCTTCTTTTTGTTTTAATACCTGTTCAACCTGCCGTGTTTCATTAATAAGCTTGGAAAGCGCACGTGTGTGGTAATCTATTTCAAGCTCTTTCAGCTTTTCGCTCACTTCTTTTGCTTCCTGCTGTTTTTGCGCTATGCGCTCGTACGCGGCAACTGTCCGCTGGCGGTTGCGGATTTCTATGTTTGCCTCGTTAAGATTTTCCCTGGCAACTTCAAGCTTATACAGCGATTCACGGCGTCTTTCTTTATATTTGGTAATACCTGCAGCCTCTTCAAATAACTTTCTTCTATCCTGCGTCCTGTGAGAAAGTATCTCGTTAACCATTTTAAGCTCAATGACCGAATAAGCATCAGAGCCCATACCCGTATCCATGAACAATGCGGTAATATCTTTTAAACGGCAGTTAACTCCGTTTAGCATATAGTTGCTGGTCCCATCCCTGAAACAGCGGCGTGTTATCTTTATTTCGGTGTATTCCGATGGAAGAATTCCTTTTGTATTTTGAATTGTAAGTGATACTTCGGCATATCCAAGGGGTTTGCGATCTTTTGTCCCGTTGAAGATCACATTTTCCATTGTTGAGCTTCTTAGGACACTGGCTTTTTGCTCGCCAATAGCCCAGCGGACAGCATCAACAATATTGGTTTTTCCACATCCGTTAGGACCAACAATGGCGGTCATGCCGTCATCGAACTCAACTGTCATTCTATCTGCAAATGACTTAAAACCAAATATTTCAAGCTTACTTAAATACATGTCTGCACTAATTGTTTGAATGGGCGTTTTTGGAGCACGGTATATTTATTCCCAATTAACAAAAATCCTTTCACAAAATTAACGATTTTTATTTTAAAAACACGATTTTTTTATTTAAATGAGACCTTTCGACTACTCCCTAGGGCGGCAATCTTAAATAGTCAGCCTTTAATGAATATCATCACAAGCCGGAAATAATCAAAAAACATATGTGACGTGTTCAAGTAAAACCACTCGCCGCCAGCCAAAAGTATAATAGTAATTATACCATAGGTATAGACTTTCAGGAAGAAAACATCAAATATTACACAGGCGCCTTTTAATATTCTGTATATACAGATAATATATATCAGTACAACAAGCCCAAGCCCGATTAGAACAAAATCACTGTTAACATTCAGTATCCTTATATAAAAAGTTCCCGCGGCTAAAAGTAAAACAGTTGGAAGCAGACCCCAGACAGTAACGGTATAAATATTTCCAAAACCAACCCGGTATTTAATAGCAAAGGAAAAGAGCCATATTATTACCGCTATGAAAAAGATTTTTAAAAATGAAGCTGCCGTCAGAAGTAATATCAGCTTTAGAGAACTCACAATGGCTGAATCAACATACATTTTAATATTATCATTTGAAATGAGTACGGAAAGCATGATATCCATCAATTGTGAGTCTTTCCAATAGGAGATAAGATTTGCAAAGAACAATGCGTTACCAACAGAAATAATTAAAGCCAGCAGGATATTGTGGAAAACAGGTATAAGGTTTTGTTCACGCACATCAGTAAAGAAAATAAAGGGCCTGAAAAGTGCACGGTTAACATTTTCCCTGAATCTTCTTACGCTGTTTGCAAGGTAAACAAAAAGGATAAAAGTAATCAAACCAATGAAAACATATAAAAGAGGAGCTTCTCTTGAATAAGTCCCTATATTGAGATTAGGGATATCTTCTTCAAGGAAGTGCTTTCTTAGAATTATCGAAGGCGGGCGCGGCTCGCGGAACAATGTATATAATCCCGTAGTTCGCATGTATTGGTTAGAAGGGTCAAATGACTTAAGATTTGGCACGTCGGAATTCCAATCTGTGTAAGACTGAAAGAATGCTCCGGCAAATGGTGATGTTTTATACAGCTTGTGAAAATCTACTATTAGCTTTGATTGTGCTTCAAGCGAACTGGGATCGCTGTAGCCGGAGAGGTTTGCTGGATTAATTACCTTTCCATAGTTTGATACAAATAATTTTTCTTTCTTAAGCTTGCTATCAGCAATAATATTTTTTAACACAGTTAAATCGTTATCATATAGATTTAATCCAACAAGGTCGACAAGGTCTCTGCATTTATCATCAAAGTAATTTCGCGAGGAATAATAAATAATCCTGTTATCAAGCTTTTTCGTTTCATCAACAAGCTTTTTTATAAAGCTCCTGCCTTCTTCGCCTGAAACATCAAAATCATTTCCCAGCCCGTATGCAAATATGCACGGGTTATTCTTATGCGCCGATACCATTTCAGTCAGCTGGTTGGAAGCAAGGTTTAAGAAGTTCTCGCTTTCAAGAATAGAAGCAGGAACTGTGTGAACCGGAAGCTCTTCCATTATCAGCAAACCGTACTTATTGCACAGGTCAATCAGGTAAGGGCTAGCCGGTCTGCCGTACAATTTTATGATATTGCATCCAAGTGATTTTAGATTTTTTATGTCACGCTCAACCTCGTCATAGGCTGCGCATAATCCATTGGTAAACTCTTCAATATAATTGATGCCTTTAAACTTAAATTCAGTGCGGTTGAATACTATTGTTCCCGATTTTTTTGTAAGCTCATAAATCCCGAAATTAGTTTGATAGATATCAACCGTATCAGTTCCTTTATATATTGTAATACGAAGCTTGTAAAGGTTTGGTGAGTCAGCTGACCAGTATACAGGGCTTGTTAAAATAAATTTGTTTTCTACCTGGATAGTGGAATTGCCTGCAATTGTAAAATATACTGCATCACTTGCTCCTTTTACATTTCCCGATGTATCAATAAGCTCTGTTTTGATATTCAGGTTCTTTTCATTAGCCTGGTATTTTGAAATATCTGTTGCAGATATAGTGACTATATTTTTTATATCAGCATTTAAATTTATATCTATTTCCGAACCTACA
>DASXTZ010000001.1:0-4729 GCA_036505135.1 Ignavibacteria bacterium | reverse complement strand
CTCATATATTATTTCGATTACCGCAAGGCCTGTTATTAAGACTACTAAAATAACTATATACCCGCCAGCATATACTAAGCTGCCATCACGCGATATTGACGGAGCCGAGATTGTTACGATTGCAGGAAGCAAAGTTTATGTATGGGTTGAATCATCCGATAAGCTTTCAAAATCTTTCCTGCAGTTTTCATGGGGAAATAATCTGCCGATAGAAATAAATGAATCCAGCGCAACAGGAACGTTTTCCGCCTCAGCAAACGGTACGTTTAAAATTCTGCTTGAAAACCAGAAAGGGTTAACTAACCAGAATGCCCCCGAATACATACTTCGCGTTATATCTGATGAATATCCAAAGGTATCAATAATTGAGCCAGAGGATGGAGTGTCAGTCCAGGGTATTAAAGAGGTTTCAATTCGTTCGCGTATAACAGATGATTTTGGCTTCAGTAAAATGAGGCTGGGATATAAAATCTCAAAAACTAAATTTGGGCAGCCCGATAAAGATTACAGGTATACAGACGTTCCGCTCAAAAATACTGACGCAACCGGCGTTGAGGTTCCTTACAATTTTAATTTGTCTTCTTTAAATTTAGGCACTGAAGATGAAGTAGAATATTTTGTTGAAGTCTACGATAATGATGCAGTAAGCGGCCCAAAAATGTCGCGTTCGGAAATAAAGAGGCTTGTTTATCCCTCGCTTGAATCACTGCTGGAAAAGACTGAGAAGACCAAGGAAGATATAGAAAAATCATTGAACGATGCGTATGAAGATGCAATGGAGCTAAAAAAAGAGCTTGATGAAATAAAGGAAAAGCTGGAAACTAACCCTGAAGAGCTTGGCTTGAATGACCCTAAGAAAAACGAAGAGCTGCAGAATAAAATAGAAAATATTCAGAACCAGTTTTCAAATACGCAGCAAAAGCTTAATGAGCTGATGAACGAGCTGAAGAACAATAACCAGATATCGAAGGAGACGCTTGAAAAATATATGGAGCTCCAAAAGATGTTCCAGAAAATTGACTCAAAAGAGCTTCGCGATATGCTGAAAAAGCTTCAGGAAGCGCTTAAAAACTTCAACAAGCAGCAGCTTGAAGACGCTATGAAAAATTTCAAGTTCGATGAAGAAGCCTTCAAGAAGTCATTGGAAAAGACAATGGAGCTGCTGAATAAAATACTTAACGAACAAAAATTCGGCGAGCTTACTCAAAAGCTTGATGATATTACAAAAAAACAGGACCAGCTTAAAAACGAGACCGAAAACACCAGGCAAAATGACCAGCAAAAGATGAATGAGGAATCAAAAACGCAGGAGCAGCTTAAAAACCAGTTACAGGATTTCCAGAAACAGACTAAAGAACTCACTGAAAACATGAAGAAGATAGATAAAAATGACCCTCTTTCGAAAGAGCTTCAAAAAATGCTGGAAGAAATGATGAAGAAACAGCTTGAACAGAAAATGAACAGCTCTTCGCAAAACCTGCAGCAGGGCAAAAAGAATGAATCGATGAAGCAGCAAGAGGAGCTTTCACAGGAATTAAATAAAATGAACCAGAGCATGCAGGATCTGCTTGAGCAAATGATAAATAGCGAAAACCAGAAGCTGATGGAAAAGATGCAGGAGTTTTTGAACAAGCTGCAGGAAATGTCAAAGCAGCAGCAAAAACTTAAAGAGCAGTCGGAAGAGCTTGATAAGAATTCATCCGAACTGGAGTATAACCAAAACCAGAAGGAACAGAAACAGCTTCAGAACAGCCTTTCTCGTCTAATAGATGAAATGATGAGCATGGCTCAGGAAATGGGAATGAACCCGATGATGAGCAAAAATCTGGGCGACGCATTCAACGATATGGATAAGGCTTCGGAAAAGCTTGGCAAACATGAAGGAAAATCTGCAAACAAGTCTCAGGGAGATGCAAAGGAAAATCTTGATAAAGCCATAGAGAGAATGCAGCAAATGTGCAAGAACGGAATGCCTGGCAAAGGCAATAAGCCGTCATCAAGCCTCCAGCAGCTCATGCAGATGCTTCAGCAAATGATACAAAAACAGCAGGGATTAAACCAGCAAATGCAGGGATTAGGCCAAAACGGCAACCAGGGCGAGCTGACACAGGACCAGATGGCTGAAATGCAGCGCTTGGCAGTTGAACAGCAAACAATACAAAAGAACCTTCAGCAGTTAAACGAAGAATTTAAAAAAGAGCAGGAAAAAGAGGGTAAAAAACTGCTTGGCAATCTTGATGAAGTGCAGAAAGATATGATGGAAATCATAAAGGACCTGCAGAATAACAATATCACACCTGAAACCAGGAAAAGACAGGAAAGAATTCTTTCACGGATGTTAGACTTCCAGCTTTCAGCACGCGAAAAAGATTTTGAACAAAAACGTGAATCACGCCCCGGAAAAAACATTGACCGTTCATCTCCGCCGGAGATAGTAATATCACGCCCAAATATCATCAACGGCATTAACCAGGACGCGTTAATTCTTCAGCAGAATAATTTCAGTGAGGACTATGAAACACTTATCCAAAAATACCTTGAAAAAAAGAAACAACTAAATAAGTAGTTAATAAAAAGGTCGGAATTGAAATAAACAAAAAACGTCCCGCAATGAGCAGGACGTTTCGAACACTTTTATTCAGTGTTTTATATACTAAAAAGGACAAGTGCCTGGCGTGTATTCTAATTTTACAGCTATATCGCCCGATACAATAACATCATAAAGCTGAGCCGTTTCAGGGGCTACACATGCAAAAATATTATATGTTCCTTCAGGCACAGTAAAGCTTGTTGTAGAACCATTTTCAACCGTAAAAACATATTCTTCCAAAGTGTTAACATTAACAGCTTTTAAGGTTCCTGCACCCTGAGGGGCATCTGTGTTATCAACAATAATTGCGTAAGTTTTAAAGTAGTGAAATCCTGCGGCCATATAAGAAATGCCGCCGAAGAATAATACTATTAGGATAACGCTAAAAATTCTTTTCATTGTGTGAACCTCCCCTGGTTACTCAATAACAAAAAGTTATTCTTAAAAGTTTAGTTTTTATAAAGTTAGATTTAAACTTTATTAAAACAAATATTTAATAAGCTATTTAATCTTCAAAGATAACACTTCGTATGTAATAAATCAATCAAATTAAGTGATCAAATTATTAGATATTTTAACGGTTTCTTCACAATTTTTTAAAACTATATTGCTTATATTGCAGTTACCAACAAACTAACTACAAAATTTAGGAGTTTTTTTATGAGGAAACAGTTACTATTAGTACTATCCTTAGTATTGATTACCTCTGTTTCACCAGAGGCACAGATATTGTTTCAGGAAGACTTTAACTACCCTGCTGGTGATACAATTGGTGCACATGGATGGACCGGGTTTAGCAGCTTTGTAAATCCATTATCAATAGCAACCTCAGGTTTGATCTATTCAGGTTACGTGCAATCAGGAATAGGAAATTCTTTACGGGTAAGAAATAATGGGCAGGATGCTTATAAAGATTTTGCTCCTGATTCTACCGGCAACATTTATATATCGTTTATGGTAAGGATAGATTCTGTAAAACCAGGAGGCGATTATTTCTTCGCATTTCTGCCGCCCAATAACACTAGTTTTTATACTGCACGATTTTATGCAAAAGATTCGTCAGGGAACGTTTCCTTTGGTGTAAGTAAATCAACAAATCCCATAGTTTATTCAGGGCCAAATTACACATTGGGAACAACATACTTAATTGTCATAAAATATACTTTCCTGGCTGGCGGACCCCAGGATGATGAAGTAAGGCTGTTTATTTTCTCCGGAGCAATACCTTCTACTGAACCTGCCCCATTGATCGGGCCGGTTACACAGGCAATTAACGATAATGTTTTAGGCAGAGTAGCAATAAGGCAGGGAAGTGCTACAACTGCACCCACGCTTAATATAGATGGTATGCGCGTATTTAAGAGCTGGGGATGGCTGGTGGGTGTCAGGCCGATAAGTACAATAGCAGAGCAGTTTTCGCTCTCTCAAAATTATCCCAATCCATTTAACCCGAATACAAATATCCGTTTTTCAATTCCCGAAAGAGGCTTTGTATCCTTAAAAGTTTATGACATGCTTGGCAAAGAAGTTTCCAGTCTTGTAGAAGGCAATTATTCAATCGGAACATATGAAGTGAATTTAGACGGCAAGGGATTAAGCTCAGGGGCATATATTTACAGGATGAGCTTTACGTCAGAAAGCGGAAAAGAATATGCGGATACAAAGAAGCTGATGCTGGTAAAATGACGAAGCCATCCTAAGCGAAGGGAAGGATCTCAAAAAAATTATTTTTACAGTAATACTTAAGGCGGGTTTTCCCGCCTTATTTTTTATTTTTTTTCTAACTTAACTTTTAAAATTTATTTTACTTCTTCAGCCTCCTGACGCATTTTTTTGCGAATAAAAAAGTTGGCTATATAAAGCATAAAAGCTGTCACTGTTGCAACACCCATTATTAACACCCAGGGATTACCGCTTAGCAAGCCTCTGTACAAAATTACAACCGCCGCTATGCCTGTTATGCCGACGGCGATATGGGCAACAACAGCGTTTTCCTTCTTTGTAGGAATTGCCAGAAATAACAAAATAACGCCAATTGCGGGGCCGATGAATGCTGTAAGGCTTTTGACCTCAGATGCAAAGTAACCTCCAACACCCAGAATTATTAGAATGATCGCATTTGCAATCATTACAACGTGA